>JACDGO010000080.1 GCA_013821585.1 Sphingomonadaceae bacterium | reverse complement strand
GGCGTCGGCCGCGACGCCTCAAACGAGATCCACCTCGCCGACCTCGCGGTCGAGCCGTTCCATGCGCGCCTGACGCTTCAGCCGAACGGGCGCGTCCTCGCTGAGACCGTCGGCGGCCTCGGCTTCGGCGTCGACGGGCGCGTCACGAAGAAGGCGGACATCGACGCGACGCGCGGCGCCGAGCTGCGCTTCGGCGGGCACCTCCTGAAGCTCGCGCGCGACGACGAGGCGGCGACCGTGACCGTCGAGCGCACCGCCGCGCTGTCCGACATCAGCGACGAGAAGGACGAGAGCCTGTTGTTCAGTCTGAAGGGGCTGGTGCCGGGCAAAAGGATCGGCGCGTGGGGTTTCGCGCTGCTCGTGCTCGCGGCGTTCCTCGCCTGGCCGGTCTGGTCCTATGCGACATGGCACGAGGCCAAGACGCGACCGCAATCTTTCCATGCCGACCAGATGTGGACCGCGGGGCCGCTAAGTCAGGCGCACCACGGCCTCGAAAAGGACTGCCAGGCATGCCATGCCAAGGCGTTCGAGGCGGTGACCGACGCGAAGTGTGTCGTCTGTCATAAGGACACGCACGATCACGCGGACTTGAAACGTCAGGTGGCGGCGATGGCGCCGCCCGATCTCGGCGGGCGCGTTCAGAATTTCTTCAAGGCGAGCTTCGGTTTTCCGACCGGGCAGCGTTGCGCCAACTGCCACAACGAGCATCAGGGCGCGGGGCCGATGCCGCCGACGCGCCAGGCCTTTTGCACCGACTGCCATGCGACGCTGAAGGAACGGCTGACCGACACCAGGCTCGCCGATGCGGGCGATTTCGGAACAGCGCATCCCAATTTCACCGCGATCTCGCCGGTCGCCTTCGAGGGCGATCGGCCGCTGTTCCGCCGCCTGTCGCTCGATGGGCGGCCGAAGGAGGACGACGGCCTGAAGTTCACCCACGCGCGGCATCTGTCGACCACGAACGGCGTCGCGCGGATGGCGCAGACGCTGCGCGGTCAGCAGGGCTGGGGCGCGAGCCTCACGTGCAACGACTGCCACAAGGCGACCGCCGATGGGGTGCGATTCCTGCCGGTCGACATGGAGACCAATTGCCAGATGTGCCACAGCCTGACCTTCGACCGGGTCGGCGGCACCTATCGTACACTGCGACACGGACAGCCTGCTCAAGTGGTCGCGGACCTGCGCGCCTTCTACCGCTCGACCGCGCCCGACCGGCCGATCGCGCTTGGCGGCTTCGCGCGGCGCGTGCCGGGAAGCTATGCGGCGGGACAATTGCGCGAGGATTACCTGCGCGGCGCGAGCCGCTATGCCGGCGGCGCCGATGCGGCGATCAACGCGCTCTTCACTAAAGGCGGCGCGTGCTTCGATTGCCACATTGTCGACCGCACCGGCGAGGCTGCGACGATGGGCTGGCATGTCAGGAAGCCCGTCCAGCCGATGCGCTATATGGCGCAAGGCTGGTTCGATCACGCCGCGCACCGAACCGAGAAGTGTGAGACCTGCCACGCTGCGGCGACCACCTCGAACGACGCGCGCGATCTATTGCTGCCGACGATCGGCAAATTGGGGGATCAGGGCGGCAAAACCTGCCGCTCGTGCCACGGCGGCGAGGCGAGTCACGCGCAGGTCAAATCGGGCTGCGCGATGTGCCACAGCTATCATATCGACGCCGCCGCGCCATGGCGCAGCCGCATCGATCCCGCGCGCGCCGTCCGGCGCGCGACGGTCGCGTTCAACGTGTCGGAACGCCGTTGACGCGGCGTTTACCCTGTAATGTGATAGATACAGTGGGTGCGCCACGGGCGCGGCGCGAGGATTCGCAATGTTGATCGCGCAGGTCACCGACATCCATCTCGGTTTCGAGCCCGACAATCCGTCGGAGTTCAATCGCAAGCGCCTCGACCAGGTCTTGAAGCATCTGATGGCGATGACGCCAAAGCCTGACCTGCTGCTCGCGACAGGCGACCTTGTCGACCGTGGCGACGGAGAGAGCTACCGCCGGTTGCGCCTTGCGTTTGAGCAGGTCGATTTCCCTGTATGGCCGTGCCTCGGCAATCATGACATTCGCGACAATTTCGCCGCCTGGTTTCCCGAGCGCGGCGCGGTCGACGGCTTCTTCCAGTACGAGTTCGAGCATCAGGGGCTACGCTTCCTCGTGCTCGACACGCTCGAGGAAGGGCGGCACGGCGGCGCGTTCTGCGACGTTCGCGCGGGCTGGCTCAGGGCGCGGCTCGCCGAGAAGGTGGATCAGCCGACCGCGATCGTGATGCATCATCCGCCGGTCGAGGTCGGCATCGAATGGATGAATACGCACCCTGGCGAGCCGTGGGTCGAGCGATTCCGGAATTGCATCGCGGGAAAGGCGCAGATCGTCGCGATCATCTGCGGCCACCTCCACCGCCCGATCACCTGTCAATGGGAGCGCACGACAATCGCGATCTGCCCTTCGACCGCGCCGCAGATCGCGCTGGAACTCGCGCCCATCGACCCCGAACGTCCGGACGACCGCCCGATGATCATCGCCGACCCGCCGGCCTATGCGATCCACCGCTGGAACGGGCGTGAGCTCGTCACGCATTTCGACACCGCCGACGCGCATGTTGTACTCGCCAAATTCGACGCAAAGATGCAGCCGCTGGTGCGCAGCCTTCTGAGCGAAAGGCCGGTTTGATGGACGCGAAACTCACCTACGCGATCAAGTTCGTCGCAGACATGGATGTGGCGGTGGCCTTCTACCGAGACACGCTGGGCCTCGCGCTCGGCTTTCAGTCGCCGCACTGGACCGAATTCGCGACCGGAGAGACAAAGCTCGCGCTGCATCCGGCGTCGGACGCGAACCCGCCGGGATCTTGCCAGCTCGGGCTGGGCATCACGGGTCTCGACGATGCTTATGTGCGACGCGAGGAGCTGGGGCTTACCTTCACCGCGCCGCCGACCGAGCGTTTCGGGACTAAGATCGGGCGGATCAGGGACAGCGAGGGCGCCGAAGTCAGCGTCAGCGGGTAGCTGAAGTCACCCAATCCGCCATACTCGGTGTATCCACGACCTTGTAGGGCACGCCACGCCGCGTCAGGAACAGTTTTTCCATCTCGTTGCGCGTGAAGGGACGGCTGCCGAGGCGGCCGAAAACGGCGATCTGGTTGCCCGTTTCATCGACAGCGCGATCGCGGTCGAGGCCCTTGGACAGCGCGAGCGCGGGTGAGGGCGTTTTCGCCCAGGCGATCAGCTCGGGCATGGGCCTGGGCGAGAAGCCGTAGAAATTGGGCTGGCTCTCCGGCGACGTCAGCTGGACCACCTTCAGCCCCGCGCGCCCGTCGGCGACATAGGCGAACAGCGAGGCGTTGGTCGAACCGACGACGACGTCGCGAACGTCGGTCATCTTTCCGCCGAACGTTTCCTTGCGATAGATCGCGGGCGCCATCGGCCGGGTGATGTTCACGATCACCAACCCCTCGCCGCCGCCCGCGACATAGGCGTAGGTGCGTGCGAGATAGATGCGCTGTGCGTCGGCGAGCGCGACGTTGCCCGACGGCCGCGCGATCGGGTGCGCGAGGTCGGTGACATCGAACAGTTTGAGCCCTTGCGCGTCCGAGACCCACAGGTAGCGGAACTGGAGCGCGGAGGCGCGCGCGTCGGCGAGGGGGATGTTGGCGGTCAGCTTGGGATGGAGCGGATTGTCGAGATCGACGACGGCCAATCCGGTCTTCGTCGTGACATAGGCGAAATGCCCCGCAAGCGTGACGTGGCGCGCGCCCGCGAGCACATTGTCCGGGTTCCATGTCGCTGCGCGCTTCAGGAAATTGTTGCGAAACTCGCCGTCGGCCATCGTCGTGATGTCGACGAGGATCAACCCTTCCACGCTGTCGGTGACGACCGCGTAGTTGTAGATCGGATGAAATGCTTGCTCCTGATTGAGCGCGCGCAGCTCGGGCGTGTTGCGCAAAGGGTTGATCGGCTGGTCGGTCGGCAGCGCCATGCACGTCGCGTTCGTCGTCCCGACATGCGTGTTCTGGCCGAGCGGCGAGAAGGGCGCGGAGACGATTGGTTCGGAGAAGCCCTTGTTGCCGATCGACGCGACGTCATAGACGCGGAAGCCCCCCGCGCCTTCGGCGACGTACATATATTCGCCGCGCAGTTGCAGGCAGTTGACCGGATCTTTCGTCGCCTGGACGACGTTGCGGAATGTCTCGTGCGGGTTCGTCTCACCCGACAGCTGCTTGTCGAACGCGGTTCCACGCGTCCATTCGATCAACTCGCGGCCGTGGTCGAGGTGCTGCTTGTAATAGTCGGGATAGGCGAAACGCTGGAGGTAGGAGCCGATCACCGCCTGCGGTTCGTCCCATTCGGTCACGCGGATCGCCTCGAACCCGCCGGCGAGCCCGGTCCAGGCATTCATCCCGACGAAATTGACGAAGTTGGTGCCAAGCAACAGCAGCTGCGACATGATCGCATTGTTGTCGTCGGCGGCCGAGAGGTGGCAGTCGCTGCAGGTCTTGGTCTCGGTCGTGCGCACAGTGTGCGGGAAGTGCGGCGCGAACGCCTGGCTCGAGAATCCGATCGCCGAGATCGGCGGCTGCTGGACGTAAATGCGCTCCCGGTTGAGGTTGGTCGAGGACAGGACGAGCGCCGAGGTCGATCGGACCGGCGCGATGATGTTGCCCTTGGTCGTCTGGTGGCGGCCCAGTTGGAACATGTCGTCGCGCGCGACCTGCGGGTTGTAGGACGCCCAGTTGCGCGTCTCCTCGCCCGCATATTTATGGCTGGTCGTCTTCCAGTTCGCCTCGATCGGCAAATGGCAGCCGCCGCACGAGGTCGTCCACGACAGATGGCAGGTGTAGCATGTCATCTTGTCGTCGCCGTGCGCACGCGCCGACGCGGGAATTCCCGGCCCCCAGTTCATCGTCTCGCTGCCGCCCATCAGCTTGGCGCGCGCGGACTTGATGTTGAAATCGGGGCTGGAGCGATCGACCGAATCCTTGACGAGGTGGATGCGCCATTCGAGTTTCGGGTCGCTCGCGGAGCGCTGGATGAGGATGCGGCGCCCCGCGTCGTCGGTGGTCCATTCGAAGCGGCGCTGGCCGTCGGGGTTGCGGATCAGCGTCAGGTTCGTGCCCTGCGGCCGCGCTGCGAGGTTCGACGTCAGGAGCGTCGGATAGGCGTCGACGGTGCCGTGGCAGTCTTTGCAGCCGATCTCGACCGCATTCGCGACCTCAGTGTAGATCAAGCCGTTGCCGTGGCTGTCCTGCGCGAAATGGCAGTCGGCGCACTGCATCCCCTTTTCGGCGTGGATGTCCATCATGTGGACCGCCTTGCCGGGGTTCGTTCCGGGCGAGACGAACTTGCCCTCGCCGGCTTTCCGCCAGCGTTCGGGATCGTTGGCAGGCACGATCTTGCCGTCCGCGTCGAGCAGATTGCCCTCGCGGTCGCGCTTGAAGATCGCGCGAAAGTTCCAGCCGTGGCCGTGATAGTCGGCGAACTGCGTGTCCTTCAGCGTCGGGTTGAGGTCGTAGACGTTCCTCAGGAAGTCGAGGTCGGCCCAGCGCCCGCGCGTCGCCGCCATCTCGGGATTGCGGTTGAGCACCTCGCGGCGGAGTGCGGCGGTCGGATATCTTTGCTGCTTCGGCCACATCGCCGGAGCGTCGGACTCGTAATCCCACATCGTGTAGCCGAGGAACGAGTTCAGAAAGATATTCGGCTGGTGCATGTGGCAGCTCATGCACTGGCTGGTCGGGATCGCGCGGGTGAAGGCGTGCTCGATCGGATGGCCGCGCTCGCGCATGCCGGGCTCACGCGCCGGATTGCCGTGGACGAACACGTCGCTCGCATGGGCGCCGGGGGTGTCGGGCTCGGCGGGTTCGAGGCGATCCTTGATCGTCGGATCGACCGTCGCGGTCTGGCCGTCGCGGCCGAAGCGCGACCAGACGCTTGAATGGCGCGGCTCGCGGTCGTTGGCGTAGACGACATGGCATGCGGCGCACCCCGAGGAGCGATAGTCGCCTGGTTGGTCGTTGGTCCCCAGAAACCAGGTGAACGGGTCGTTCAATCGCGTCTTGTGAATGTTGAGGATCGGGATCGCGACACGCAGGCCGGTGCCGGGGCCGCGGTTCGATTGCTTGAGGTCGGGGCGGCCGGGTTCCTCGAGGCGCTGGATGCTTCCGGTCGGGTTGGGCAGGCCGATCTCGGCGAACTGCGTCGAGATGTTGCGCCCGCCGCGCTCGAACACGCGGAAGATGTCGCCGGGCGGCACCACCTGCCACGTCGGAAGCGGATAGAGCACGGGGATCGCGCCGCGCCCCGCCTGCTCGGGCGTCACAGTGCCGTGCGGCTCGCCGGGAGAGACCACCCGCGCGGGCTCGCCGGTGCGGGTATAAGCCTCGCCGAAAATGTAGTTCTTATACGGCACGATGCCGTTGTTGTAGGCCGCGCCCCCCCAGAACATCGCGCCCGAAGACATCAGCGATCGCTCGGCAGCCTCGATCACCTCCATATGGCACGCGCCGCAGCTCTCACGCACGACGCGATAGTCGGACGGGTTGACGAAGCGGATATATTCGGGCGCCTCGCGGTTCAGAAGCGCATAGCTTTGGCGCGGGTTGGCGGGCGACGGCCAGTTCCATGCCTTGGGGTAGCGCGGCATGACGTGCGCGCGGTTGCGCAGGGCGACGTAGCGCGGATCGACCATCCTCAGCGCTTTGTCGGCGAGCGTCACGCTTGCATCGCCGCCGTGGCAGTCGGCGCAGCCGAGCACGACCGCGTCGGTTTTATGCATCGACGCGGCGTCAGAAGCGGAATGGCACGACACGCAGCCCGAGGATTTGGTGGCGGCCTCCTCCGGCGTCTGCGTCGGCGGAGCGGGCGGCGCGAAGGCGTAATACACGTTCTGGGGCTTCTCACCGTCGGAAGCACGGATCGCGGCCGTCGGCAGCATCAACATCAGGAGGATCGCGAACCAGCGCATCAAAAGCTCGTGATCACATCGAGCAGCACGGAATAAAAGCGGTCGTCACGCCGCGAGGTCGTGAACAGATCGCGGAAGCCCGCCGACGGATCGAATACCGCGCCCGACAGGCGGAAAACGACGTTCTGGATCGCTTTCGGCCGGTAGATTGCGGCAAGGCTCGCGTCCCAGCCGATCGAGCGCGGGATGCCGCCCTCGGACCGTAACGCCTGGAGGCTCGACGTGTTGGCGAACCACAGATGGTTGAGATTGCCCGACAGGCGGAATTTCGGCGTGATGTCGGCGTCGAAACCCGCGCCGCCAAGGATCGTGCCGGGGTTGTTGAAGTTCGACTGGCCCTGTTCCTTCGACGAGCGAAGGTTATTGAGGATGCCGTTCCTCGTGTTGATGCCGATCGCGCGGCCGCCGCCGGCGAAAGGGATCGTCTGGCGAATCCAGTAGCTCGTGTCCGCGCCCGCGAAGATCGGGTTTTCGAAGATCGCGTCGAAGCCGCCTTCCGTGTTGTCGTACGGGTTCTTGTCGCCGCTCGCATAAAGCCCGGAGAGACGGAAGCGCGCCCAATCAACGTCGATCGAGGGCTCCGCGGCCACGAAGAACGCGCGGATGCGCGCCGGCTTCGAGGTGAAGAAGCTGTTCCGGTCCTGTCCGAACACACCGTAAGCGCTGCCGGTCAGGTTGAGGCGGCCGATATGCCCGTCCATCGAATAGCCGACATAGGTCGCGTCATATTCGCGGCCGCGCAGGTCGCCGAGCAGCGCCGGGCGAACGGGAAAGCCGTTGTCGTCGACCTGGATGCGGTGCGCCTCGCGGTTCCGGTTGTAGGTGACGGAGATCTGGCTGGTCAGGCCCGTGGCCGGAAAATCCTGGCGATAGAGATTGGCGAAGAACACGTAATCGTCGCGCGGGCGGTCGATCACCGAGTTCAGGCCGGTGTTGGTGTCCTTCTCGAGCCGCCAGAACGCCGCGAAATTATATTGCCAGCGATTGTCGTCGCGATTGCCGAACAGGCGCACGCCGAGCTGCTGATCCTGAAACAGGAAGCCCCGGAAATCGGCCTGGAACGGCTGGATGCCGA
>JACDGO010000079.1 GCA_013821585.1 Sphingomonadaceae bacterium | reverse complement strand
TTCGAGGATATTCTGGCGGCGCTCGAAGCGGACGGATCGGACTGGGCGACCAAGGAATTGAAGACTTTGCGATCGAAATCTCCCACGGCATGCAAGGTGTCGTTGCGTCTTCTGCGCGAAGGCGCGACGCGCAAGGATTTCGCGGGCGAAATGACTCTCGAATATGCGCTCACCGTCCATGTCACCAAGCGACACGATTTCGTCGAAGGCGTGCGCGCGATGCTGATCGACCGCGACAACGCGCCGGAATGGCAACCCGCCCGCGCCGAGCAGGTGAGCGAAGCCGAACTCGACGCGCTGTTCGCCACGCTTCCCCCGCGCGAGGCGTGGACGCCGCTTGAGGAAACCGCATGACCGACAGCCGCGTCTGGAAACTGCCCGAGAGCGCGCCGAGCCCCGTCGAGCTTGCCGACGTGTGGACGAAGGTCGTCACCAACGCGATCGCGCTGGTCGGCCAGACCGCGCAGGGCGCGCCCTCCGTGCCTTCGGTCTATGATCCCGCTACTATCGTTCAGGATTTCGCGAGCTTCGCGGGCGGCATGTGGATGAACCCGCTGGCGATGCTCCAGGCGAGCCAGTCGGCCGCGTCTGAATGGATGCAGCTCTGGTCGCACAGCGCGTCGCGGCTCGCGGGAGGGGAAGCCGAGCCGCTCCACGTGCCCGCGCGCGGCGACCGGCGCTTCGGCGATCCCGCGTGGAGCGAGCAGCCGGTGTTCGACTATCTGAAGCAGGCGTATCTGCTCGCCGCGCGGCAGGCGGCCGAGCTGGTCGAGAAAGCGCCTGGCCTTGACGACGCAACGCGCACGCGCGTCGCCTTCTTCACCCAGGCCTACCTCGACGCGCTGTCGCCGGCTAATTTCGCGATGACCAATCCAGAGGCGATCCGCCGTGCGATCGAAACCGGATCGGTCAGCCTGCTTTCGGGCCTCGCCAACATGCTCGCCGACGCAGCGACCGACGCGAAGCTGGTCCGGCGGCGCGCGGGGGGCGATGGCTTCGTTCTCGGCGAAACGATCGCGGCGACGCCGGGCAGCGTCATCTTCCAGAACGAATTGATGCAGCTCACCCAATATGCGCCAACGACCGAGACCGTTTTCAAACGGCCGCTGCTCTACATTCCGCCGCTGGTGAACAAATATTACCTGCTAGACCTTCAGCCCAGATCGAGCCTGATCCGCTGGCTGGTCGAGCAGGGGCACAGCGTGTTCGTCGTCAGCTGGGTTAATCCCGGCGCCGACCTTGCCGACATGGGACTTGGCGATTACCTCCGCCTCGGGCCGGTCGCGGCGCTCGACGCGATCGAGAAGACCACAGGCGAGCGTCAGATCGACCTGTTCGGCTTTTGCATGGGCGGGACACTCGCGGGCATCGCCGCCGCGCTGCTGGCGGCGAAGGGGGAGGGTGGCCGGATCGCCTCGCTGACGACGATCGGTTCGATGTTCGACTTTCGCGACATGCGGCAATGGTCGACCTTCTCAGGCCCCAAGCAGCTCGCGGCGATGGAGCGGCATCTGGAAGCCAAGGGCTATATGGCCGCGCACGACCTCCAGACGCTTTTCAGCGTGGTGCGCGCCAACGATCTGATCTGGCCGTCGGTGGTCAGCCATTATCTGCTCGACCGCGAAGCGCCGGCGTCGGACATCCTCCACTGGTTCGCCGACGGCGCGAACATCCCGCGCTCGTTCCTGCTCGACTGGTCGAGGAAGGTGCTGAACGAGAATGCGCTGACGCAAGGCGGCGTGCTCGAAGTCGAGGGTGCGAGGATCGACCTCGGCGCGGTCGAGACGCCGCTGATGTGCATCTCCTTGAAGGACGATCACGTCTCGGCATGGGAAGCGACCTATGACGGCGCGCGGCTGTTCGGCGGCCCGGTGCGCTTCCTGCTCGGCGGGTCGGGGCACAACGCCGGCGTGATCAACCCGCCGTCGGCGAACAAGCACGGCTATTGGACGAGCGACGCGCTGCCCGAAGGCGCGCAAGCCTGGTTCGAGGGCGCCGAGCGGCGCGAGGGCAGCTGGTGGCCCGAGTGGCAGGCGTGGCTGGTTCGCGACGGCGGCGCGCGCGTGCCGGCGCGCGATCCCGGCAAGGGCATAGAGCCCGCGCCGGGAAGCTATGTGCGAATGGGGAGCTGAAGATGGCCTACGACACGATCCTGACCGAGCAGCGTGGGCGCGTGACGCTCGTCACGCTCAACCGTCCGCAAGCGTTGAACGCGCTCAATGCGCATGTGCTCGGCGAGCTGATCGACGCGTTCGCGGCGTTCGACTCCGATCCCGGGCAGGGCTGCGCGGTGCTGACGGGCAGCGAGAAGGCGTTCGCGGCGGGCGCGGACATCAAGGAGATGTCGGTTCAGGGCTTCGCCGACATGTACTCGTCGAATTATTTCGCCGGCTGGGAGCGGGTGACGGCGACGCGCAAGCCCTGGATCGCGGCGGTCTCCGGCTTCGCGCTCGGCGGCGGGTGCGAACTGGCGATGATGGCCGACTTCATTATTGCGGCCGACAGCGCCAAGTTCGGCCAGCCCGAGATCAAGCTCGGCGTCGGTCCCGGCATGGGCGGCTCGCAGCGGCTGACGCGCGCGGTCGGCAAGGCGAAGGCGATGGAAATGTGCCTGACCGGGCGGATGATGGACGCGGCGGAGGCCGAGCGTTCGGGCCTCGTCGCGCGCGTCGTGCCCGCGGCCGACCTCCTCGACGACGCGCTGAAGACCGCGACCGCGATCGCCGGAATGGCCCCGCTCGCGGCGATCGCGGTCAAGGAGATGATCGGCGCGGCGTTCGAGACCGGCCTCGCGCAGGGTGTGTTGTTCGAGCGGCGGCTGTTCCACGGGCTGTTCGGCACCGACGACCAGAGCGAGGGGATGGCGGCGTTCGTCGAAAAGCGGCGGGGGAACTGGAGCGGGCGGTGAAAATGGCTTTCCTACAGCGTACCTATCCGGTTAGGTTCGCGCCATGACCGATTCGCGTCCGCGCACTGTCTGACGGGTTCGCCGGACAGTTTACCCCTGAAAACTTCCCCAACCCGTGTAAAAGTCGTCCACTTCGCCGCGGTTTCGTTCCGGAGGATCAGTTGACCACGATCGGCTTCATCGGCCTCGGCCACATGGGCGGCGGGATGGCCGCGAACCTCGCCAAGGCGGGGCATGACGTGCGCGCGTTCGACCTGTCGGCCGACGCGCTCGACGCGTCCAAGGCGGCGGGCTGCCTGGCCGTCGCGAGCGCCGCCGAAGCGGCGAACGACGCCGAGGCGGTCGTGACGATGCTCCCCGCGGGCAGGCATGTGCGCGAAGTCTATGAAAGCGCGCTGCTCGACGCCGCGAAGCCGGGCGCCGTGCTGCTCGACTGTTCGACGATCGACGTCGCCACCGCGCGCGAGGTCGCGGCGCTGGCGCAGGGAAAGGGGCTGCTCGCGGTCGACGCGCCGGTCTCGGGCGGGATCGCGGCGGCGAACGCGGGCACGCTGACCTTCATGGTCGGCGGCTCCGCGCAGGCGTTCGCCAAGGCCGAGCCGATCCTGTCGGCGATGGGCAAGACGCTGATCCACGCGGGCGTGAACGGCGCGGGGCAGGCGGCGAAAATCTGCAACAACATGCTGCTCGGCGCGACGATGACCGCGACGTGCGAGGCGTTCGGCCTGGCGGAAAAGCTCGGGCTCGATCTCCAGACCTTCTACGACATCGCCTCGGTCTCGTCGGGGCAGAGCTGGTCGATGACGAGCTATTGCCCCGCGCCCGGCGTCGGCCCCGAAAGCCCCGCCGACCGCGATTACGAAGGCGGCTTCGCGACCGCGCTGATGCTCAAGGATCTGAAGCTGGCGATGGAGGCGGCGCAAGGAGCGGGCGCGGCGACGCCGATGGGCGCGAAGGCGGCCGAATTCTATCAGCGCCTCGCCGACGCGGGCGAGGAGGGAAGGGATTTCTCGGTCATGATGGAATTTCTGAAGCGGGAAGGGCGCTAGGAGGCGACCTTGTCCGGAATGCCGCGCTTCCGGCTCGCAAGCGTCCGATATTCCGTGACCTGCCAAATGAGAATCGCGGGCACGCCGATCGCGAGATCGCGGGCGCGCTTCACGAGCGAGAGCGCAAGCGCCATGCTGGGTGTCAGCCCGAACAGCGGCCCGATCAGAATATAGGCTGTTTCCTGCACGCCAATTCCGCCGGGAATCGCGAAGGCGACACTTCGCACAGTGAAAATCAGCGCCTCGATCGTCACGATCGCCCACAAGGGCGCGCGCGCGCCCATGAAGGACAGCGCGATCCACGCTCCCGCCGCGCTGGCGATCCAGGCGACGAGATTGAGCAGAAAGCCGGCCAGCACGCGCGCGCGTTTGCGGTAGATCGCGTCGAGTTCGGCGCGAATGCCGGCCATCGCCGCGTTCGATCCGGGCAGCAATCGTCCGCCGAGCCCTTCAGCGAGGCGAAGCAGCGGCCGCTGCGCGAAGGCGAACGCGGCCATGATCGCGATCATCGCGATCAATCCGCCGACGGCGAGCGGGATCAGGCGCGCGCCGACCGGCTCGTGCGCCAGAACGACAAGCAGCACCGACACGCCCGCCAGGCTGAACAGCGCCTGCGCGGCCAATTCGGTCGTCAGGTCGGCGATCATCGACGCATAGATCAGCGAATCGCGGATGCCGCGAGCCGCGAGCGTTCGGCCGCCGACTATGAGTCCGCCGAATAGCGAAAAGGGCAGGACGTCGGTTGCCGCCTCGCGCGTCGTCCGTCCCCAGATGAACGCGGGGAGAAGCTCCGCGGGGAGCCCCGGCGCGACCGCGAACCACGCCGCGCCGAGGACGACGAGCACCGCCAGCGTGTAGCCGCACAGCAGCAGGAACCCGATCGGGCCGATCGCCGCCGTCGCCGCGACCACCTGCCCGGCGCCGGTCTTGCCGATCAGCCAGGCGGTCACCGCCAGCCCCGCCAGCGTCAGCATGAGGGTGATCGCGCCGACCTTCACGGGCGGGGCAGGTCCGCGAAGCGGGCCAGCACGACGCCGGCGCTCCGCACGGTTTCAAGCACGGAAGGATCGGTGAGCGCGGCAAGCTCCTCGGTGTAGCGATATCCGCGCGCGCTTCCGGCGAAACGGTTGGCGGTCGCCGGATGAAGATAGATCTCGGTGACTCCGGGCGGCAGGTGCGCGGCGATCCCCCGCACGCGGGCCGGTGTCATCGCGCCGCTCCAGGTCACGCCGAATACGTGATCGGGCGACGACACGCCGGCCCGTAGGAGCCGGCGGCGTAAATGCCTGGCGAGTGGTGCCGCGCCTAGGGCGGCTATGGCGAGCGTCGTCGGCTCGACCGCGCGAAGCGTGCGCGCCGGTTCGATCGCCGCGCGCGCCGCCGCCATGCCATAATGTTTGCCGATGTCGATGATCAGCGCCGCGATCGTCGGATGTAGATGAAAATGCTTGTGGGCGTTGACGTGATCGAGCGCGAGGCCCGTCGCGGCGAACGCCGCGAACTGCGCGTCGATCTCCGCCGCCGCCTGGCGGCGCACCCGCCGGTTGAAAAAGATCGCCGCACCGAGGCGCGCCATGTCGGTCCTGAACAATCCGTTGCGGCCGACAAGACCGGGGATCGCTTCGGCGGGAAGGATCGGCCGGCCTTCGGCGAGGTTGACATGGAGGCCGACGCCGAGCGCCGGCAGCCGCCGCGCGCGCTCGATCGCATCGGCCGCCGCCGCGCCGCCGACCATCAGGCTCGTAGCGGTAAGGATGCCGTCCCGATGCCCGATTTCGACCGCTTCGTTGACTTTCGCGTCCGCGCCGAAATCGTCGGCGGTGACGATGAGCGTCTTCAACCGGTGGCTTCCTTGCGGCGCCGGAGGAAGTCGAAGAACTCGACGCCTTCGCGCAAGCGGCGTTTCATCATGCTCCAGTCGCGCAGCATCTCCGACACGATCGACCAGATTTTCGACGGCCTGAAATAGAAGCGCTTGTAGAATTCTTCGACCTTGTCGAAGATCAGGGCGGCGGGCAGGTGGGGATAGCTCAGCTGCGCGATCTGGTTGCCGCCGTCGGTGAGTAGGTGATCGGTGCCGTCGAACCAGCCGTTCTCGGTTGCTTGGCGGTAAAGGAACGTGCCCGGATAGGGCGCCGCGAGCGATACCTGGATCGTGTGCGGATCGATCTCCTTGGCGTAGTTGATCGTTTCCTCGATCGTCTCCTCGGTCTCGCCGGGCAGCCCCAGGATGAAGGTGCCGTGGATGACGATTCCGAGCGCGTGGCAATCCTTCGTGAACTGCCGCGCGACGTCGGTACGCAGACCCTTTTTGATGTTGTGCAGGATCTGCTGATTGCCGCTTTCATAGCCGACCAGCAGCAGGCGGCAGCCGCCTTCCTTCATGACCTTTAGCGTTTCGTAGGGCACGTTGGCCTTGGCGTTGCACGACCAGGTGACGCCGAGCTTGCCGAGTTCGCGCGCCAGTTCCTCGACGCGCGGCCGGTTATCGGTCAGCGTGTCGTCGTCGAAGAAGATTTCCTTTACCTGCGGCATCTCAGCCTGGACGTATTTCACTTCCTCGACGACGTGCGCGATCGAGCGGGTGCGGTAATTGTGCCCGCCCACGGTCTGCGGCCACAGGCAGAAGGTGCAGCGGCTCTTGCACCCGCGCCCGGTGTAGAAGCTGACATAGGGGTGGAGCAGATAGCCGCCGAAATATTTCTCGATCGTCAGGTCGCGTTTGTAGACGGGCGAGACGAACGGCAGCGAGTCCATGTCCTCGATGACCGCGCGATCGGGGTTGTGAATGATCTCCCCCGCGTCGTTGCGCCACGAAATGCCGTCCACGTCTGCGAGCGGCATGCCTTTGGCGATATCGAGGATCGTGAAGTCGAACTCGTTGCGCGCCACGAAGTCGATCGCGGTCGACGCCTCCATCGATTTCTGCGTCTCGACCGCGACCTTGGCGCCGATCAGGCCGATCATGGCCCTGGGATTGCGCGCCTTGATCAGTTCGGCGGTGTGGACGTCCTGCCGGAAGCTCGGCGTCGATGTGTGGAGGATGACGAGGTCCTTGTCGTCGACCTCGTGCTTGATGTCGTCCCAGCTCTGGTCGTGCGCGGGCGCGTCGATCAGGCGCGAGCCTTCGACCAGCGCCGCGGGTTGCGCGAGCCAGGTCGGATACCAGAACGACTTCACTTCGCGCTTCATCTGGTAGCGCGCGCCGGCGCCGCCGTCATAGCCGTCGAACGAGGGCGCCTGTAGAAACAGCGAACGCATCATGTGGAAAGCTCCGTGACGGCGGTGACGCGGCCGTCGCCGGTCATTCTAAGCCGTTGGCCGCGCCAATCAACCGAGCGCACGAACAGGGTCGCGATGAATATGCCGAGCGAGAAGCAATCGCGCAGCGGCAGCAGCCAAACCAAAGCCGTGCGCTGACCCGCGACCCGATCGACGGCGCGCGCGATGATCGCGCGCGATGCGAATGCCAGACCGGCGAGCACCGCCCCCGCGACGGGCCAATAGAGCGCTCCGAGCAGCGCCAGCGGAAACGGTATCGCGATCACTGCCGACACATAGGCGGCCGGTATGATGTCGCGCAGCGTCGCGCCCCAGCGCAGCTCATGCCGCCACAGTTCGGCGACGCTGCGTTCGGCGGAGGCGTGCGTGACGAGCATCGGCGCGACCGCGACTGAAAGGCCCAGCGCGTGGATCGCCTCGCCGATCGCATAGTCGTCGGCAAGCACATCGACGAAGCGCCCGAAGCCGCCGATCCGGTCGAGCGTCTCGCGACGGAGCGCGATCGTCGAGCCCATGCAGGGTCGCGCCAGTCCCAGCGCCGCGGCCAAGACCGCGCCGGGAAGGAACTGGTAGCTGAGCCCCGCCGCGCCCAGCAGCGACGAGAAGCCCGCGTCGTCCCGCCCGCGATAGGGGCATGTGACCGCGCCGACCCCCGGCGCATCCAACGCAGCGAGAACGCGCGCGAGATAATCGGGCGCGACGGCGATATCGCTGTCGCTGAGGATGACGATCGGGTGGGCGCAGCGGCGATCCATGTTGACGAGATTCGAGATTTTGCCGCTGGCGCCGTGAACCGTCGCGTCGATCACGAGGTCGATCGCGGCACCCGGCCGCGCCGCGCGCAGCGCGTCGACGATCGCGATTGCCGGATCGTCGGGACGCTGCACGCCGCACAGGAGCTGAA
>JACDGO010000078.1 GCA_013821585.1 Sphingomonadaceae bacterium | reverse complement strand
GTCAATTGGAATTTCGAGCTGCGCGAGCAGGACACTGACCCCACTGCTGGATGGGCACGAGACTTTCGCATTGGCGCCGGCAACGACAATGATCTGGTTCTCGCCAGAGCCGTCGACGACAATTTGTGCAATGCCAGTTGCCTCGACCTTATTGATCCCGATGGCCGAACAATCGATATTCTCGCCGATAAGCACGTCGAGCAAAATTCGTCCGGCCGCATCGTCGCCGACCGCGCCGATCATCCTGACCTCGGCCCCCGCCCGGGCAGCGGCAATGGCCTGGTTCAAACCCTTCCCGCCGGCGTGCTGGCTCACGGACATCGCCAGAATCGTTTCGCCGGGTTGCGGGAATTGCGATACGCGAAACACGCTGTCCATGTTGATACTGCCGAGAACGGCAACCGTCCCGGACGCGCGCGTGGTCATGCTTGCCCGATAATATCGTCGAGGATAGAAAGGCGGTTCGCCGTCTTGGCGCGCTGCGCCCGGACTGCTTCCAGCATCTCGCCGGCCGTCGTGCGGAAGTCGGTGGCACGATCGGGCGACACTTCATGGAAAAACTCTGAGTTGGCCGCTTCCGACTGCGCGATCCAGTCTGAGGGTATGGTTGAGGCGCCGAATAACGCCCCGCTGAGCCCGCCGAGCACGGTGGCGATGGTATCGGCGTCACGGCCAAAACTCGAACCTGCGGAAATGCACGCTTCGGGCTTGCCGCCGCACAATTCGAACAGCCCGGCGACAATCGGCAAAACCTCGCGGCTGGTCGGGCTGACAGTCCGATCCTTATCCCACACCCAGCCGGGCGGACGTGGAAATGAGCGGTCGAGAAAGCGCAAGTAGAATTGCTCGGTGAAGCGGTCCACGTCGCCGGTATCTGCAGCGAGCTCGCGGCCAATCGAGATCAACCGTCTGGTGTCGAACGAGCCATGCTCGTACATCGCCTCGAGTATGCTCGACGCCGTCGCTTCGGGCACAAAGGCGGCGGCAAAGCCCGCTGCGGTCGATGCCGCCGCATCGCGTTCGATCCCGTCTTGGTGGATCGAAGAAATGTTGAACCCGTCCTGAAACGCCTGTGCCGGATTGCCCGCATTGATGATGCCGATCGGGGCAACCGCCATGATCGCGGCATCGGCCAGCGGCTGGCCGCGACCGGTGTCCCACGGGTTCATGCCCAACTTCAGTTTTTCGACCACGATCCGCTCGGTAAAGAACAGGCGCAAGGGGTTGAGATCGGACAACCACACTTTGGCATAATCGTCCGGTGTGATCCGCCCGCCCTTCCGGATGATCGCCAGGCACATATAATGCCGCAATGATGTGTCGTCGGTGATCTGGCCGGGCGCGCCGTCGCGAGATCGCGCCGGTTGCGGCAGGAAGGTCGCGATGCGGCCAAAGGTCGGGCGGATATCGGTGTAATGCCAGTCTTCGGCCGGCGCGCCCATCGCGTCGCCGATCGCGCCGCCGATCAAACAGCCATAGATCTTGTCGAGCAGCCTTGCGGTCACCGGCGTCTCCTAGTCGTTTGATTGTTTTTGGCATGCAACGTGGTCATCGCGGCCTCAGCGTTCTGGTGGCGAGGTCGCCTCGCGTCGCCAGCCGGTCGGGTGCGCGGCCATCCTCGACCCACGCTTCGAGCGCCCGGCGAATATCGTGCTCGGCATCGGGCGCGGCGGCGGGGGAAGCCGGCGATTGACCGAATGCATCGGGCACGCCGCCGCCCTGACAATGAAACATGCCCGGCACCATGAACAAGCGGAACCAGTCGCGGCGCTGTGCACCCTGGCCGTCATACCAAGCGAGATAGGGCCGGGGAGCGATCACCGCGTCGGCCCAGCCGAAATAGCTGATGATCCGTCCACCCTTGGCGCGGAATGCGGCAAGGCTTCGCGTGGCGTCCAGTGTTTCGGCGACGCCCGCATCGGGCCGATCATGCACGGCATCATAGGCGGCGATTTGCCAGCCGGGATTGCTGCGCAGCAAATAGCGATATCCGCCTTCGGCAAAGCGTCGCTGCGATGCCGCGGCGGGGTCGGGATTGACGATCCATTTGCCCCAGGCGCCCGTTGCGGTCGGCTCGTATCCGGCGGCAACGATCGCCCGCACCAACGGGTCGGCGGGGCGATAGTGGCAACGCTCGGGATCGAGTGCGACACCGTTCGTGATGGTGCCTTTGGGACAGGTCGCCCACGCCTCGCGTTGAACCTTTGCCGGGTCGATCGGGGGCGATCGTTCGACTTGTCGCTGGAGCGCGGCAAAGCTGGCCAGCTGTTGCGTCCACAATGCCGCGGGCGACCCCGCGACAATCCCGTCCCAATCCATCGGCCAGCGCATCGCCGCCATCAACGCCTGCCGCCCGCCGTTCGAACAGCCGGCGAAATAACGGTGGTTCGCGGCGCGTCCGTAATAACGCCGGATCAAAACCCGTGCGGCGTCGCTGGTCGTCTTGATCGACCGATAGCCGTAATCGATCACTGCCTGCCGGTCGCCCATCGCCCAGCCGGCGTCCATCGGATCGCCGCGATGCCCCGCGTCGGACATCGCTACGGCATTGCCCTTGGCCGCATCCCAGGCGAGCGAGTCCGGGAAAATCTGTCCGGCAAATCCGCCGGTGCCGATTTGGTAGTACCGCCCGTTCCACGCATCGGGCAGCCACAGCTGAAAGCCGACACGGCCAGCGATCTGCACCTCGACGCGGCAATTCTTGCCGTCATGCATTGCATGGAGCGTCGCTCCGGGGAGCGTCAGCGCGGCGCACAAGGCGGCGAATGCGCTCAGGCGGCCTTGTCCTGCCAAGCGAAGTTGAAGGGCTTGCGGCCCGGATCGATCCCGGCGAGCATCATCCCTTGGCCGCGCGACGTGTGGCGTTCCTCCAGTGGCTGGTCCGCCGGATCGCGGAGCTGGATTAGCAACGTCGTCCTCGCTTTGTCGGACACGTTCAAGCCCGATCCGTGGACGAGCAGATAGTGGAAGAATAGCGCATCGCCCGCCTTGGCGGGGATCGGCGTTGCGCGCTCGATCGGGTAAAGCTCCGTCGAGACGTGATGGTCGCTACCCTCCGCCGGGAGCGGCCCCAATTTGTGCGTACCCGGGTAAACGCAGACGCAGCCCTTTTCGACCGGCGCATCGTCGAAATGGAGGATTGCCGCGATCATCGAATGATCGCGGTGCGGGAAGTATGGAAAATCCTGATGCATCGGAAAGGGTGAGCCCTTTTCCGGCGGCTTTATGAACATCTTGTTGTGGTGAAGCTGGACGTTGGGGCCGATAATGTCCTGCGCCATATCGGTCAGACGCTTGTCGGTCAGCAACCGCGTGAACGCCGCATCCTTGAACTGGATATCGTGGCTGTGCTGGATCTTGGTGTCGCCCGCAACGCTGGCCCAAGTCGCGTCGGTTTCGCCCTGCTTGTCGGCAATCGCGTGAATCCGCGCGCGGTAATCAGCGGCCTCTTCCGGGCTGAACATCCCGGAGACCAGGACGTATCCATTCTCGTCATAGAATTCGCGCTGTTCGGGGGTCATCGTTCATGTCCTGCCCAAGCGAGCCACATCGCCGCCGTCCAAGAGAAATCGTCACCCCCGCTGCCCGCGCCGTCGACGGGCGAATACGCCTCGAAAAAGCCCGTCTGGTTCATCATCGTGCGCGTATCGTCCTTGACCCGTTTGGCTTGTCCATCATGGCCCGCTTCGGCCATCCCGATGCCGATCATCATGTTGACCACCGCCCAGACCGGTCCACGCCAATAACGCACCATCTGGAACCCCGGGTCCTCGGGATCGAGGCTCGGCATCATATGCTTCACGACGTTGCCAATGCGGTCGAAATGCGCGAGCACTGCCGCGTCCTTCGCCGCGTCGCGAATACCCGCGTAAAAACTCAGGAACGATGCGCTGGTGACGAAGCCCGACGACTTGCCGGTGATCAGGTCGCGCGAGCACCAGCTTTGCCGGTCGGCGTCCCACAGCCAGTCGATTCCGTCTTCGGCGCGCTCGATCAGGCCGTCGATTGGGGCCACATCTTTGCCCAGCATTCTGCCCAGCGCCGCCAGGTCGCGATTGGCGCGCAGCATCATCATCGACATGCCGACATCGGCCACCTTGAACGGGCTACCCACGGCGATCTTGTGATGGTCCCACCCTTGCGCGCGGCCATATTGCACCAGCGCCAGATAGCGATCGTATTCGAGCTTGGTCGGGCGCATCTTGGCGTCGAGGTGGCCGGTGTCGCGGCGGGTATAGGTGCCGACGCCCGACACATTGATCGGCTCGCCCGGCGCGTCCCATTCGGGCGAATTGTCGCGGCCAGTTTCCCACGGATGCACCGCCACGACCACCCCGCGCCCCTCGGGATCGCGATGCGTCGCGAACCAGCGGTGCCAAGCGAGCAGTTGCTCGAACAGCTTATCGGCGCGCGGGCCGAATGTGTCGGCCTGGCCCGCCGCTACCGCCGTATCCCACAGCATCCGCACCACCGTTGCCGCGACCGGCGGCTGGGTGATGCCCGATGTGCGGATGCCGTTTTCGCCCGCCGCCCACACATCGGGGCCGGGGAAATAGCCCGCGTCGTCGACCCAGAAGATGATGTGCGGCACGAAGCCGTCGGCCCATTGCGCCTTGAACAGCGTTTCGACTTCGGCCCACGCGCGGTCGCGGTCGAAGGTGTCGAATCCCAAGGCGACGAACGCCGAATCCCAGTTCCACTGGAAGGGGTAAACCTGCCCGTTGGGGACGGTATAGCCGCCCCGGTCGTTCGCGCGCAGCGTGGCGCGCGCGGCTTCGTTCAAGTCCACGCGCGCTTCGCCATGGTTAGAAGTTGAACGCGATGGTGCCGCTGATGCGGCGCGGCAGGACCGGACGACCGACGAAATACGCGCCGCCTGCCGTCTGGTTGTTGTCTTGGCGCGGTGAACCTTCGGTCACGGCATCGGTGTCGAACAGGTTGAACACATTGACCCCGACGCGCACGCTCGACCGTCCGCCGACGGGGATTTTATAGCCGGCGTTGAGGTTCACGATATTGAACCCGTTGAGCAGGATCGCATTGTTCGACGCGACGTAATTGTCGCCGGTGTAGTTGGTAAAGAACGACGCATCCAAATGCCCGGCGTCATAATAGAGCCCGGCATTGTAAAGGATGTTCGGCTGGCGTTCCAGCTCGTTGCCGATGATCGCCGGGTTCGGGATCGGGTTGTTGTTCACGTCCAGCGCGGTGAACGTCGTATATTTGGCATGCTGCAGCGTCAGATTGCCGCTCAAATGCAGCGACCGCGTCAGCTTCAGGTCCAGCGTCGACTCGATGCCGAAGCTCTCGGTGCCGATCAAATTGACCGCCTCGCGGAACCCGCCGACGCCGTCATTGACGAACAACACCTGACGTCTGTTCTTGAGGTTGGTGTAGAAGCCTGCCGCGGTGAAGCTGAACCAAGGCTGCGCCACCTTTATCCCGGCTTCGGCCTGCTTGATAATTTCACCGTCGAACGTCGCGGTGCCGGGAGAAAGGCTGGCATTTGCCGCCGTGCCCGCGGGCAGCGGACGGAATGCGACGGCGCGGATTTCGGGGAAGAAATAGCCGCGCGATCCGTTGGCATACAGGCTGACCCGGTCGGTGACCTTGTACAACGCGCCGAACGCCGCCGCCCATTCGGTCGTGCTGACCTTGCCGGTCAGATAGCCGTCATTGCCCCAGATGACGTTGCGCAGCGCGGTCGACAGGTTCGGCGTCGTCGCATCGGTGATCGTCGTCGAGGTCCGCTCACGGCGAATATCGCCATTATAATGTTCGATGCGCCCGCCGATATCGAAGTTGAAGCGGCTGCCGATCTTCATCTGGTCGGCGAAATAGCCCGCATAACGCTCGGCCTTCGCACTGTTGTTGGTGTAACCGCTGCCCGCATCCAGCAGCCCGTTCTTCGAGATGATCGCGGTGCCGCCGCCCGGCGTCGTCACGGTCAGATTGACCAGTTGCGGCTGGTTGTTGAACGCCGCGAGATACGTCGTGGTGACGTTGAAGTCGCTTGCCCGCGCATTGGCGTAGAACCCGCCGAGCGTCAGCGCATGGTCGATGCTGCCCGTTGTGACATTGCCGGTAAGGTTCAATTCGGCGGTATAGTCACGCATCGGGCGGTCACGCTGCGTAAAGCGGTTGGCGAACAGCAACGCATTCGCGGGGACTGCGCCACCGCCGACATAAGTGAATACCGGGTTGGTAGCGCCGACCAATTGCGGAATCACCGCGCCGCGGCCGGCGGCCGGGTTCTGACCATTGGCGATAAAGCTGGTCAGCGTTTCGGGGACGTTGACCAAGCCATCGCCATCCGACCACAAGGCGAATTGATGGTGGTAACGCGAATATTTCGCCTTGCCGTTAAGACCCCAATTACCGTCGCCAAACTTCTTGTCGAACGTCAGCGCGACCTCGCCGCCGCGGCTCTTCACCCCGTCGGAAATTTCCGAGGGCGTGTAAAGTCCGTCTGGCGTATTGAACGCCAAGTTCGCGACATTGAAGTTGTTCTGGACCGAGAACACCTCGTTTCCGTCATTGCCAGCAATGCGACTGCGTGTTTTGCCGTCGAGCGGAACGGGCAGATAGAATTGCGTCTTGTCGTCGATATACTGGCCGTAAAGCGTGATCGTCGTTTGATCGTCGGGCTGCCATTTCAGGTTGCCGCGAACCTGATAACCCTCTGTGTCGAGGTTGGTTTTGATCGGGCCATCGTCTTTGCGATACCATCCCGAGACCGCGAAAAACAAATCGTTGCCCAACGGTCCGCTGACCGCCGCGTCGCCCTTATAACGTCCGCGTTCGGCATATTCGGCCTGGACCGTGCCGCGCAGCTCAGGGCCGCCAGTACGCGAAATATAGTTGATCAGCCCGGCAACCGATCCCGGGCCGAACAGGTTTGACACACCGCCGCGGACATATTCGAGCCGATCGATGCCCAGATCGTTGCGGTAATACACGTCGTAAGCGGACGAGTTCAACCCGAACGTCGAAAGCACGGGTATCCCATCGTACAACAACGGGGTGAACTGGAATTGCCCGCCCGATGGTAAGCCGCGCACAAACACGTTGGCGGCAACTTCGCCGCCACCGGCATCGGCCTTGATCGTCGGGATCGAGTTGAGGATATCGGCTTGGCCACTGGTGCCGAGCCGGGCGAGCGCTTGGCTGCCGACTTGCGTCACCGCCAATGGAGTATCGAGCGCGATACGCGGACGCGCGGTCGCGGTGACGATGATCTCTTGCCCGGCTTCGGGAGCGACGGCGTCGGGTGCGGGAGCCGCGGAGACTGTGTCGGCAGGAGTTTGCGCGAGCGCGGCTACCGGTACCAGCGCAATCAGCGCGGTCGCAGTCAACAGACGAGCGGTCGTCGAAATCATCTCATTCCTCCCCAATCGGCCCGCGCTGTGCCGCGCGTTCGTCCTATGAAAATCGCGCAAAGGCCCGCCTCACCATAGCCGCTAATGTTGCAACAATCTGTTGCGTGTGTCGCAACCGACGCTAGGTTGCGGCATGCTCGATCTCGGCGACTTGATGGTATTTGTGAAAGTCGTCGAAACCGAAAGCCTGACGCGCGCCGGTGCCCAGCTTGGCTTGCCTAAGTCGACGGTCAGCCGCCGGATCAGCCGTCTCGAACAACATCTCGGCGTGCATTTGCTCAATCGATCGACACGCGCGGTGACCGTGACGCAGGACGGCGCGCTGTTCTTCGAATATTGTCTGCGCTCCATTGGCGTACTGCGAGATGGCGAGCGGGCCTTGCAGAGTCGTCAGCACGAGCCGCGCGGCGTGGTCCGCGTCGCCGTGCCCGCCATGCTTGGGCAAAGCCTGCTCGGGCCACTGTTCGCGCGGTTCCTCGAACAATATCCCGATGTGCGGTTGGTCAGCGTGGTCAGCGACGATGCCGTCGCTTTGCTCAAGGGCGGGTTTGATGTCGCGATCGGCATTGGCCCGCTCGCAGATTCGGGCTTGATCGCGGTCAAGCTGGGCACCACCGAGAGCGGCCTGTTCGGGGCGCCTGGCTATTTCGAACGCAAGGGCAATCCGCAAACACATGTCGAACTGCCACGTTTTGACTTGCTTGCCGGCGGAACGGTCGATCGCCGCCAGCGGTGGACACTGCACATGGATGACCAGGCGGTCACTG
>JACDGO010000077.1 GCA_013821585.1 Sphingomonadaceae bacterium | reverse complement strand
GAGCACATGTTAGTATCCACGGGCAGACGGTCAGCTTCGCGCCCAAAGCCAGACATCCAAATGAGCGACGGACCGTCCCGATACTCGACCGTCTGTTCTCGGACGGAAACAGCGCCCGTTTAGTGCCGAGCTTGTTTCTGGTCGGCGATCCAGTTGTCCACCCGTTCCTCCAAGACCAGTAGCGGCTGCGAGCCGTCGCTGATGATCAGGTCGTCGAAGGCCTTGATGTCGAACTTCGGCCCCAGCGCGGTTTCGGCCTTGTGGAGCAACGCCATGATCTTGAGCATGCCGATCTTGTACCCAGTCGCCTGGCCGGGCAACGTGATGTAGCGCCGCACCTCCGACCGCGCCTGATCGGGGGACAGCCGGCCGGTGCTCATCATGAAATCGACGGCTTGCTGCTCGGTCCAGCCCAGCGCGTGAATGCCGGTGTCGACGACCAGCCTGGCGGCGCGGAAATGTTCCTGGTCGAGGTGCATGAAGTCATCGGCGACGTCGGAATAGGCGCCGATCTCCTTACACAACTGCTCAGCATAGAGAGCCCAGCCTTCATTGAACGAAACATAGCCGCCGGCGAGGCGGAACCTGGGCGTCCGCGTCTGCCGCACCTGGATGTCACCGGCCATCACATGGCCAGGGATGCCCTCATGACACATCAGGTCGGTGAGCAGGGCCGGGTCGGGAGTCTTGCCCTGAAGATGGACATAGACACGGCCCGGGCGAACGCCATCGGGGCTCGGCGGCGCAGCGTGCGCGGCGCCCCCCGCAACCTCGCTGAAAGAGGGCTCGCGAATGACCTCGGCGCGATATTGCGGCATAGCGTTGAAGCGCTCCGGCAGCAGAGAGCGGTTGTGCGCGACAATTCCGTTCGCGCGGGCCAGATATTCCTGGCGCAGCGCCTCCGTCCAGGGCTGCGGCGGAAAGCGCTTGGCGCGATCGGCATAGAAGGCTTCGTGGTCAGCGAAGCCGGCTGTTTTCGCGAATGCGTCCTGCTCGCCCTCGATCCGCTTGAGCTCGTCGAGGCCGATCTGGTGGATTTGCTTTGCCGACAACGGGAGCGTCGTATTGATGCTAAGCGCCGCCGCATACCACTCCACGCCGCCAGGCAGCGAGATCGCTCCGACCCGGCCGCTCGGCGCTGTTGGTAGTTCGCTTCTCGCCCAAGCGATGACACGCTCATAACCCGGCTTCATCGCCACCAACGACGCGCGCGTATCGTCAAGTAGCGCATCCGCCTCGGTAGGGGTGAGCTTGCCCGCGGCTTGCAGTTTGCCGACTTTCGCCTTGGCATCGGCCCACAATGGCGAGTCCTTGCCCGCGTTGAACGGCGCGCCGGTAATGATGACGTTTGCGCCTTCGATGACGCGCTCGATCTCGAACCTCGGCGCGTGGATGCCGGCCGTATCGGACAATTTCGTCTGCGCGATGGCGGTGTCGAGCACAGCGGGGATCGCCCGCAGCCGCGCGTTGTAGGCACGCATGTCCGCAGCATCGCTTGCGGTGTGCGTGTTAATCAGGAAATCGGGCAGCTGCGAGTGCACGGAATAGAGGAAGGAATAGAATGGCGGTTGATAGCGGCGATATTTGTACTGCAGTTCCATCCGCTGGAGCTCGGTTGTCCAGATATCGAAGTTGGTCTGGCCCCTCGGTGACAATTTGCCGCGATCGAAAGCGGCCTTCATCCGGGCGACGCTAGCGCGACGCTCTTCGAGCCGCTGGAGTTGGGCCGCATCGCTGATGTCGTCGAGCCTGTCCTCGCCCTCCTTCAATCCGAGACGCGTCGCGAGCTGCGGCCTGAGTTTCAGGTCATTAGCGAACTCGGCATCGAGGAATACGGTCAGGCGCGTATCTTGCGCTGCGGCCGGCGCAACTGCTGCCGGCTCAGCGGCAATCACTGCCGTGTGTGGAATGACGATCGCCGCCGTCGCCGCAAGAAGCAACGCCATTTTATACATGTTCGACCCTTATCCGATGCCGAGGCCCTTGGGAGCTCGTGAGGAAGCGAACTTAACAGCAGTACCTACATCTGCAAATGAGATGAAGGCCGCCTTTCGGCGACGCGCCCAATATGGGCCCTTTAAGTTGATCGTCTCCTTCCCAACAGCTAACACAGATAGCGAGGTGTCAGCGAGCATCGTTAGGCTGCCACGTGCCCATCCTGTCCGGCGTCCAACCCTCACAGCGCGTTCAGATCGAGAGCTTGGGATCGCCCTCGATAATCCGCTGCGTCAACCTGGGGGGTTCGCCGACGTTCCAGCGGCGTGCAACATGCGACACGCGGTAACGGACGGGCCCACCGTCCGGTGTGTTGGCGCGCACGATGGGGCGGGGTACGCAGACGAATTGGGTGTCAATTTTATCTGGGCCAGCAGTGACGACGGAATAACCGTGCCCGCCCATATCGACGAATTCGAGGTGCGGTGCGAGATCGGGATTGGTCGCGGCGCGTGCTTTCACGATGTCTCCGCTCTCGGCATATTCCAGGGCCGCGCGTACCCCGCGTTTGATCGACAAATTCACCGTCGCTTCGGGCGCCTGGCCGTCACGCTCAACGCAGAACAGAGGGCGGAGCGGATGGCTCTTCAGCTTATATTCCAGCGCTTCGGCAAGTCCAGGCGCAGAGATAGAGCCAGTGATAAATGTGACCCCGACCAATTTGAACTCTTCCGGCGGCAATGCCTTGGCGGCATAGCCTGCCCAAAAGCTGTGACGGTCGCCAGACAGCGTCACGAAACCGGTAACGTTGCGGTCACGCACCCAGTCGTAGATCTCGCCGCGTTCGGTCAGCGCTGCGCTAAAATCGCCGCCGCCGAAAGTCGCATAGCCCGCTCCCGGCCATGTCTTGTGACCCGCCGGCAGGTTCTGTGGATCGGTGCGCATATCAAGCGTGCCGTTCGTCGCGCCCCAGATTTTCCACGTCGCCTGCGAACTCGCTAATCGGTTCTTCAGCCACGCTTTCTGGTCATGTCCCAGCACCGTGAAGACCGGCTCATTCTTGCGGAAATTCGCCACCTTTTTGTCGCCGAGCGGGATCGTGTCGGGTGGGTGTCCGCCACGGTAGCTGCTGCCCGCTTCCAGGATTTCAAGCGCTTCCTGCGGAAACAAGAAGGGAAAATCGGGAAGATCGAACGCCTCGGCCTCGGCGCGCGTGCTGGGGTCCTGCATCGTGTAACTGTGGAAATCGGTCAGGATCAGTTCGACATGCGGGCCCCAGCGCAACGCACGATACGCCGTCATACTGCCCACCGCGGCCATGTTGTTGGGCTCGGCACCGAAGCCATGATCATCGAGCTTCACAATTGGGGAGTTGACGACGGCCGGTGGATCGAATTGATCGAGCCCGGCGCCCGAGGCCTTGCGCACGCGCGAAGGGATATATTCCCACCACGCCTGATTGGCGGCGACGCGCAGCCTCTGCGCGGGCTCTACCTTGCCTGCATATTCGATGAAGCTTTGCCAGCCCTGCCACGAGAATTCGTGATTGTCGCCAATGCAGATAAACGGGAAACGGGCACGCGCGTCCTGGACGTCGGGATCGTCGATATGCGCGCGGTAGACCATGCGGTAGCCGTCGAGCGTGGTCGGCACATGAAAATTGCCAACCTTCCGCGCATCCGGCACGCGTCCGATGTCGTACACGGTGCGCGCATAGCGATGCGGCACTTCGTCAGGATATTCGACGACCTCGTAGATGAAGTCACCCAGATGTAGCACGAAGCCGAGCCGCTGATCAGAGGGAGCGCGCTCATCCTCCCAGATCATCCGGCGATACGCGTTCTGCGCGCCTTCGTTGACGCTCTGGCATGAGACAAACGCGAAGCGCACAGGGCGCGCGTCGGCGGTGCTCGGCGCTGTGATCGTGCGGCCGACACGGCTCCCCTGGCCGCCCTCGTCGGTAAAGCGGTACCAATAAATGGTCGCAGGCGTCAGACCGCCGACGAGAACGCGGCATGTCCAATCCGCCGCCGCTAAAACGGGGGCGTGGATTGCGGCTACAACCTGGTGGAAATTGGGATCGCGCGCGACCTCGACGAACAGTTCGTGCTGCGTGCCGTCAGCGAACGGGCGCCGTGTCCACAGGACAACGCTTTGCTTATCGGGGTCGCCCGATGCCACGCCCTGCGGATAGACGGCACGGTCCTCGCGCCAGGCGACACGCGAAGCGCTGGCCCTCGAAGGTGTCGCCCACACCGCGACCGCGCCCAGTGCCGCTGCGCTCGCTAGGAAATCCCGACGATTCATGCAGCGCTCCTCGCGGAAAAAAAGCAATAATCTCGTGACATTGACAGCGGGTCAAGGCGGCAAAGGGCCCGATAGGACAGCCGAAAGGACCGCGGCATCTTCAGGAACGCTGCCGCCGGTTCCGCAAGTCGGCCTAACGTCCGCTATGGCTCGAGGGATCGACACTCTTCGGTTTTGCCGCCGCAGACAAGTTGGTTCGTCGGCTGACCGCCGGGAATGGCGCTAGGGCGACGCTAATGGCCCGGTCATGTCCTGCTCGGTTGCGTCTTCTCGGGGGATCAAGCGCGTCGTCCACCTCGGCATGCCGGAGGGTGCTAGCTCGATGTCGGGTAGGCCGATCGGATCGCTGCCCGTCTCCACCCATCCCGCACCATAGCACCTATCGCAGATCGCGCGCTTGCAGCGGAAGCTGACGAGGTCGATCTCGGTATTCCATGCTCCGTGCCCATCACACTTGGGGCACAGCGCATCGAGGCTGCCGTTGCGCGGCTGCAGCGGCACGACATCGAAGGCGTGCGCGCAGTCCGGTCCGTCACAATGAACCACGTTGCTGGTGTGCGGCATTTTGGCCTTATTCTCTGTGCCGGTATAACGATCAATGTTCGCCACAGGTCCCGCAGCCCTTCCGCGCCTCACAAGTCTCGAACCTGCCATTCGTTCAGGCTCACAACCGTCGTCCACAATGGGGGTGATCGGCTATATATCCCGGCAAAATGGTTTCAATCGCTCGCGAAGGCATTGCCGACTAAAATGCAGCGTGTTTTCCAAGCTGGTTATGGGCGCCGCAGCGCGCGCGCTATCGACCAATGCCCCTGGATTTGTTCGTCGTAGGTTCCGCAGGATTGGTCGGGCCGAGGCTATGTTTCCGCTGGGTCCTGTCAGTCTAACGCGAACCGCTCTCCACATGGCGCGGCTCGGTTTTTGAGATCGGGTCAGCCGGCAAGTGCTCGCCACTCAGCGAATGCCGCGGCGCGGCGCTCTTTGTAGGTTTGCCTATCAACGAGGTGGCGTTCGAGGTTGAAGATCCCATGGGGGTGGCACGGCCCTTCGGGCAAGGTGCCTGGTGCAACGGTGCAACCCAGGAGGCAGCCTCATGTCAATGATCGACCCAACATCCGGCGAACAGACTATCGTTCAGAACGAACTGGCCGCGATATTCATCTCTCTCGAACTCAGTCGATCGAGCTGGGTGGTTACGTCCCTGTCGCCTGGCGCGGGCGAGCGTATGTCCAGGATACAGTTGGTCGCGGGCAATATGAACGCCCTGAAGGAGCGGTTTTCTGCATTGCAGGCCAAGTGTCGAGTTCGGTTAGATCGGACCTATCCACTGATCGTAATCCAGGAGGCGGGTCTCGATGCCTTTTCTCTTCATCGTGCGCTTGAGATTGAAGGTGTCGAGAGTCACGTCGTCGACCCCGCCTCCATCGCGACATCACGGCGACGCAGGCGAGCCAAGACCGACAACATCGATGGAGAAGCGCTCCTGAGAGCACTGTTGGCTTACAAACGCGGAGAGCCGCGCGTCTGCGCCATGGTCACACCGCCTTCGCCGGATGAGGAGGATCGGCGTCAGATATGCCGGGAACGCCGATTATTGGTCACCGAGCGGGTGGCACACGCCAACCGGATCAAGGGTTTGCTCTTCGCGCAGGGCATCGCCGATTACGAACCCGCTCGCCGGGATCGTCGCAAGCGGCTCGATATGCTGCAAACCGCGGATGGTCGTCCTCTGCCGCCACATCTCAAACAACGGATTTGTCGAGAGCTCGATCGACTGGAACTCGTCATCGACCAGATCAAGGCGGTGGAGAAGCGGCGTGACGAGATGATAGCTCCCCAGAACGATCCTCGAGCCATTCCAGTCTTGCTACAGCAGCTGCGAGGCGTTGGGCCTGAGTTTGCCGCGGTCCTCTGGTCGGAAGGGTTATTCAGGAAGTTCGACAACCGAAGGCAGTTGGCATCCTACGCCGGACTCGCCCCTACCCCGTGGCAAAGTGGGACCGTGTCTCGCGAGCAGGGCATCTCGAAAGCCGGGAACGCCAGGGTCCGCACAACGATGATCCAGCTCAGCTGGCTCTGGCTGAGGCACCAACCAACTTCAGCCCTGACACGGTGGTTTCACGAGCGCACGAAGATCGCCAACGGTCGTAGCAAACGGGTGACGATCGTCGCCTTGGCGCGCAAGCTGCTCGTGAGCCTGTGGAAGTTCGCGACAACCGGACTCTTGCCGGAAGGAGCGATCGTTCACGGATAATCACAAAAACAAATTCCAATCCGCCGCGCCTGATCAGCTCGGCAGATCCAGGGGAACGGACCGGACAATCATTTGGCGCAATGCCGGTTTGAAGATTGGTATCGTTCTTCTGAGCCCAACCGCCGCAAGCGGGAAATTGGTGATGCCGGCAAGACCGGCGACCGGATGTGAGTTTGAACGGCTCGGCGACGGGCCGCGTTCATGAAGGGCTTGGACCAGGATCTGATCGTTGCACATGTGTCAGGCGCTCTTGACGAGGAATTCCCCATGCGAATGGTTGTGGACGTTGGCGTGGACCGAGGCGAACTTTTGTAAGCTCTTCATTTGTCGAAACCGCAGCATCGCTCGCTCCCTTCGTCGGAAGGGCAGGTGACTGTTCTCCACCCTATTGTTGGCCCAGCGTCCGACCTCTTGCTTGTGGGCATTGCCGAGCTCGCTCATCGCGGCGCGATACGATTTCAGTCGGTTGGTGGTGTGAACGTCGCACGATGTCGTTTGGAGCTGGGTGGGAAGCCGTCCAGAGATCAATCCTTCTCGGTGAACCGCTTCACCTTTGTCGGCAGGTCCTTGCCCCTTGTCCGGCGTGACGGAATCTGAACCGGGTTCTTTTTCTTCCACTGCGCCCAAGTCATCGGACCTTCGGGCGTGTCGATGATTTCGTCATCCAAGGCCATGGGATTCCCCGCTGAACGTCGGCCCGCGAGCTAGGCGTCGGGTGTCAGATTGGGGGGGCCGAGATGCTGCAGGAAATCGGGTTTCCCAAGGCTGACGCCGGCAGCACGCAGGATCGCGTAGGCCATGGTCGCGTGAAAAAAGAAATTCGGCAAGGCGAATGTCGTTAGATATGCGCTACCGGTGAAGCGGTAACCCATGCCGTTTGGAAACTTGAGGACGACCTCGCGGTCCTCGCTCGCGGCCAAGATCGCCGGATCGACGCTTTTGACGAACGCGATCGTGCGGTCGCAACGATCCCGCAGTTCGGCGAAGCTCGCCTCCGTGTCCGGCATCGACGGCGCCTCGATCCCGCTCAGCCGCGCGATCGCATTCTTCGCCGTATCCGACGCCATCTGGAATTGAGCGGGGAGCGGCTTCATGTCCGGCGCGATCCGCGCCTCGAGCAGGCCGGCCTCGGTTTTCTCGGCTCCCGCCTTGTCGAGCCACGCGCGCATATCCGTCAAGGCGTTCACGAAGACGGGCACGGATGCGTCGTAAATGCTGAAGCTCATTGCTTTGTCCCGAAACGATTCCGTATCGCGTACTGCCCCAGCCAACGCAACGATGCTAGGGGCGGCCGGTTCAGCGCCTCGGGACCGGTGCCCTCCATCGCGCTTATTTCGAAAGCTCGGTGAACAGCGTGTTTCAGTCTTTCTCCGGAGGACCAGCGATGAAAGCCGCGGTTGTCACCAAGTTCGGATCGCGCTGGTCAATCGGAGTTAGAGACGTGCCTAAACCCGCGCCTGCACCGGGCGAGGTTCTGATTGGAGTTCGCGCGGCGACGGTGAATCGGACGGATTGCGGCGAGCTTCGGCATCCTTTTCTAGAAAAAATGATCATATACCCCGACTCATTGATTGCCCGAAAAACGTCTTGGCAAGGAGGGGAAAAGGGATTCTTGTCGGATGTATGGTTCGAGGTGGTTTTCTGGGCGGAGCCGAACGGCAGGAACTGCGCGCGCTGGC
>JACDGO010000076.1 GCA_013821585.1 Sphingomonadaceae bacterium | reverse complement strand
GGCTAGCACGGCCGCGGCCATCGTCCGGAAAAGCATCAGTCGGGTTCCACCTCGATCGCGAGCGGCCCCTTCTGGCCCGATGCGATGCGCGCGCGCAAGGGCTGATCGGGCAGAACCTCGCTCAAGCCCGCGCGGCGCAGCGTCTCCATATGGATGAAAACATCGTCGTCGTCGGCATCGCGCACGACGAACCCGTAGCCCTTCAGGCGATTGAACCATTTGACGCGCACCAGCTCGAACGGTCCCGCCCTTTCCATGAGCTCGCGGTGGTCGGAGCGTGCGCCACGATCATGACGTTGCGCTTCGAGGTCGGGACCGGTCGCACAGGTCAGGTCGATCTCATGGACACGCGTCGCCTGGAGCCCGCGCGCACCGCGCACCGCGTCCATCGTCACCCGTGCGCCTTCGGGCAAAGTGCGTCGGCCGTGATCGTGCAGCAGGCTGAAGTGGATTAGGATATCGCCAGCATCGGCGACCGCGAAGCCGAATCCGCGGGTCGCGTCGAACCATTTGACATGACCGGCGTACCGCTCGATCGCAGCGGGGCGCGCGGCGATTGCATCCGAGGCATCAGCCGGGGATGGTGGCAACTCTAAGTCCGACTCGCTTACCGCCGCGCGCATCACTCGCTCCCCCCGGAACGATGTCGCCCATATCACGAAAATCGATAACACGGCACGCGAATCTCGTTTTCGCTCGCGTTCAATCATCCCGTTTCGGGAAAGCGCCGGGCGCGGCCGATATGAACCGGCTTGCAAGAGCATAGTCGTGGCCCGCGCGCAGCATCGCCGCGAGGTTACGGCTGCGCGCGTCGGGATCGGCGGCCTCGACGGCGAACGGCCCGATCCGCCGGCGGCGCGCATAGGTCTCGGCCGAGTCGAACGCGGCTTCGGCGGAAGGCGCGACTTCGGCCGCGACGTCGCGCTCAACTCCCGCCGCCGCGAGTGCCGCGCCGATTCTTCGTCCGCCATAGCCGCGACGGCTCAACGCCGCGCTGCGCGTGTCGGCGAACGCGCGGTCGTCGACAAAGCCGAGCGCCGCCATTCGCTCGACGATCGCCGCAACCGGCGGTTCGCCGTCGAAGCCTCGCTCGCGCAGCTTGCGCTTCAGATAGGCGGAGAGCCTGGCGCGCGTCGTCGCGTAGCGCGCGGCATAGCCGAGCGCGAGCGCGTCGAGCTGAGCGGCGTCGAGCGGTGGGCGATGGCGCGCGGTCATGCGCCACGTTTGTGCCATAGTCGGGCCGGATTTAGAACGCGGGCGGTCCGCTAGAGACGTCCTTCGGGAAGAATGCAGCGAAAGGCGCGGCCTTGCACGATGTTATCGAGAAGCCGTCGACGGATATCGCCTTGACGGCGACTCCGACGGACTGCGCGCAACCGCGTCGCTTGTCCGACTTCGCGACCGTTGGCGAGGCGCTCGACTACGCCGCGCAGGGCGTTCGCGGTATCAATTTTCACGATGCGCGCGGCAAGCTGACGCGCGCCTATCCTTTTCACGAGCTGCGCGATGACGCTCTGGCGATGGCGCGACGGCTGATCGCGGACGGTATCACGCCTCGTGATCGCGTCGCGCTGATCGCCGAAACCGGTCCCGAATTCGCCGCGCTATTCTTTGCATGCATCTATGCGGGTGCGTGGCCGGTGCCGCTGCCGCTGCCGACGTCGTTCGGTGGCCAGGCGTCGTATATCGATCAGCTCGCCGTTCAGCTCCGGAGCGCCGATCCTGTGCTGCTTCTCCACCCCGCCGAACTCGAGGCCATGGCGCGGGAGGCGGCAGCCGCAGCGGGAACGCGTGCGATCGCTTGGGAGGCGCTCGGCGAACGACTCGCCCCTCACACCGATCTTCCGCGCGCCGCGCCCGACGATATCGCTTATCTTCAATATTCGAGCGGATCGACGCGCTTTCCGCACGGCGTCGCGGTCACGCACCGGGCGCTGCTGAACAACCTCGCCGCGCATTCGCACGGCATGGAAGTGCGCGAGGGCGATCGCTGCATATCTTGGCTGCCCTGGTACCATGACATGGGGCTCGTCGGGTGCCTGCTCTCGCCGGTCGCCAACCAGGTTTCGACCGATTACCTTAGGACCGAGGATTTCGCGCGCCGCCCGCTCGCGTGGCTCGACCTGATCAGCCGTCACAAGGGCACGACGATCTCATATTCGCCGACCTTCGGTTATGAAATCTGCGCGCGGCGCATCTCGAGCCAGACGCACCCCGCCAATCGCTTCGACCTCTCGCGCTGGCGGCTCGCGGGCAACGGCGCGGACATGATCCGCCCCGACGTCATGCAGGCGTTCGTCGACGCGTTCGCCGACGCGGGTTTTGAGGCGCGCGCCTTCACGCCAAGCTACGGCTTGGCCGAGGCCACATTGGCCGTCTCGATCATGCCGCCGGGCGAAGGCATCGTCGTCGAACTGGTCGAGGAGACGGAATTGTCGGGCGCCGATCGCGACGGCGGCCGGCCGCAGCGCTACCGCGCGGTCGTCAATTGCGGCAAGCCGGTGCGCGACATGCGCGTCGAGATCCGCGACGAAGACGGCGAGACGCTCCCCGAGCGCGCGATCGGCAAGCTCTGGGCGTCTGGCCCGTCTATCATGACGGGCTATTATCGCGATGCGGAGGCGACCGCGGCCTGCCTCCGCGATGGCTGGCTCGACACCGGCGACATGGGCTATCTTTCGGACGGCTATGTCTACATCGTCGGTCGGGCGAAGGACATGATCATCATCAACGGCAAGAATCACTGGCCGCAGGACATCGAATGGGCGGTCGAGCAACTGCCCGGCTTCAAGTCGGGAGACATCGCCGCCTTCGCGATCACGACTCCGGGCGGCGAGGAAACACCCGCTGTGCTCGTCCAATGCCGTACGACCGACGACGCCGAGCGCACGCGCCTGCGCGAGGACATCCGCGACAAGGTGCGCTCGATCACAGGAATGAATTGCGTGATCGAACTGGTGCCGCCGCGCACGCTTCCGCGCACCAGCTCGGGTAAATTGAGCCGCGCCAAGGCGCGAACGCAATATCTATCGGGTGAAATTCAGCCCTACGCCCTCGCGGCCTGACGATGCGCGGCTGACGCGCCGCTTACCGAACGCTAACTTATCGCCGCTATCGCAGGGGCGTGACAAAGCCCAGCACCGCGACCGCCGCCCTTCCCGACTGGGGCACCGTCCTCGGCATTACCCAGCCGCGCGACGTCGACTGGGGCGGCGTACGCGCGGCGCAGATCAACGTTATTCGCCGTCTCGCACCGCTGCGGTTCGTGTCGAGTCTGCTCGGAATCGCGGCGCTCGTCTTCATCCTGCGAGGTCGAGCGCCGACCTTTGAGCTTTATGGCTGGGGGCTGCTGTCCGCGTTCATCGCGGCGCTGGTGGTCCACGGAAAACTGCGCAATTCGAAGTGGGAAATCCAGACCGCGACACAGGCGGAGTTCCATCGCGAGACGATTTGGTCGACCTGCGTCGGCATTAGCTGGGGCGCGGCGCCGCTGCTGTTCGGCCGCTATTGCGGACCGTCCGAGCTCCTCGTCATCTGGGCGGCGTGCACGGTGCTGATGGCGGCGGCCGCGTTCGCGCTATCGGCGCTGCCGCTCGCTACCTGCTTCTATTTGATCGTCATGGGCGCGAGTCTGGCGTTGACCATGTGGCAATTGCACTACGACCTTGTCGCCGTCATCGCCGCGATCTTCGCGGTCGGCCTGTCGGGCGCGTGCCTCATCGCCGGTCGAAACTACATTCTTCACGAAGCCGCCGAACTCGCCCTCGCAGAAAAGAACGAGGTCGTCAGTCTGCTCCTGCGTGAATTCGACGATTCCGGCGGCGACTGGATGTGGCAGACCGACGCGTCGAAGTGCCTGACGCACGTCTCGCCCCGCTTCGCCTACGCGCTCGGCGTCGATAGCGAAGCGCTCGAGGCCAAGCCGCTGCTCCAGATCCTCGCTGCCGAAGCGTGGGACGCGGGCAATTTCTCCGCCGGCTTGCGCGAACTCGCCGAGCGCCTGAAAAAACGCGAGAGCTTTTCCGATCTCATTCTCCCGGTAACGATCGGCACCGAAGTTCACTGGTGGGAGCTTTCGGCGTCGCCGCGCTACGACGATCGCGGCGGCTTCTTGGGCTTCCGCGGCGTCGGTTCCGACGTCACCGCGCAGCGCCGCAGCGCCGACAAGATCAACCACATGGCGCGCTATGACACGCTCACCGGCCTGCCAAACCGGCTACAGGTCACCGAGGCGCTTGGCGAGGCTATGACCGAGGCCGAGCGCTGGCGCGGCAAATGCGCGTTCCTGATGATCGACCTCGACCGTTTCAAGGCGATCAACGACACCCTCGGCCATCCGATCGGCGACCGGCTGCTCACGCGCGTCGCCGAGCGGCTGCGCGGACTGGTCGGCGAAAAACAGACCTGCGGCCGCCTGGGCGGGGACGAATTCGGAGTCGTTGTGCCCGATGCGGGCGACAGCGCGGCGCTCCTCAAGCTCGCGCAGCAAATAATCGAAACGTTGTCGCGACCCTATGAGGTCGATCAGCATACGCTCTACATCGGCGCGAGCGTCGGCAGCGCGATCGGTCCGCGCGACGGGCGCACGGTCGAAACATTGATCCGCTCGGCCGACCTCGCGCTCTATCGCTCGAAGGATCAGGGCGGCGCGGCGCACAACGCCTATGAGCCGCAGCTTCATGTTCACGCCGAGGAACGCCGCGTCCTCGAAATCGCGCTAAGGAAGGCACTCGAACGCAACGAATTCCTCCTCCACTATCAGCCGGTCGTCGCGGCCGACGGCGGCGCGATCGAAAGTTTCGAGGCGCTGCTGCGCTGGAACAATCCCGAGCTCGGATCGGTCAGCCCGATGCGCTTCGTTCCCGTCGCCGAGGACGCGCGCCTGATCGGGCCGATCGGCGAGTGGGTACTACGCACCGCGTGCACCGAGGCGATGCGCTGGCCGGACACGGTGCGGCTCGCGGTCAACGTATCCGCCGAGCAGCTCTCGGATGCGAATTTCGTCACCGCGGTGGTCTCGGCGCTCTCGCACAGCCGCCTGCCCGCGCACCGGCTCGAGCTCGAGGTCACCGAAAGCGTGTTCTTGCGCGAAGGTAACGGCGCGCTCCAAGTGCTCGAACAGCTGTTGCGCCTCGGCGTCTCGCTCGCGCTCGACGATTTCGGCACCGGCTATTCGTCGCTCGGCTATCTGTCCAAGACCCGCTTCAACACCATCAAGATCGACCGCAGCTTCGTGCAGGGCGCGGCGAAGAACGCGCGCGAGGCGCTGGCGATCATTCGCGCGGTGGTGGCGATGGCCGACAGCCTCGGCATGTCGACAACGGCCGAAGGCGTCGAGACCGAAGCGGAATACGAAATGGTCCGCCGCCTCGGCTGCCGCAAGGTTCAGGGCTATCTGTTCGGCCGCCCGATGCCCGCCCCCGAAGCGCGCCGCCTGTTCGACATCGACCGCGCGGTCGCTTGAACCGTCCCACAGGCGTTGCTCGTTGACCCCATCGAGGTCGGCGCTTGCCTTGCTCAGCGCGAGGATTGTCGGCTAGACGCGAATCTCCGGCGTGCAGGAGTGTAGCTCAGCTGGTTAGAGCATCGGTCTCCAAAACCGAGGGTCGTGGGTTCGAATCCCTCCACTCCTGCCAACCGCTTGCAACCGCCCCGCCCCGCCGCTATGTCAGCGCCTTCGCGACATCGGCGAGACGACGGTTCCGGGCTTTCCGGGGCCGGGCGGCTGCCCCGAAGGAATGCACGGAAATGGCCAGAGTCTCCCCAGGCGAATTCATCCGGCAGGTCCGCGCGGAGACCGCGAAGGTGGTGTGGCCGACGGGGCGCGAGACGATGATGACCACCGTCATGGTGCTGATCATGACGACGGTGCTCGCGGTGTTCTTCTTCGGCCTCGACAGCGTGTTCAGTTCGATCGTCCAGGCCCTCCTCAAACTCCTCGGCTAAAGGGTTTCGCATGTCGCGCTGGTACATCATCCACGCCTATTCGGGCTTCGAGAACAAGGTCCGCGACGCGATCATGGCGGACGCGATGCGCCTCGGCCTCGACGCGCTGGTCGAATCGGTCGAAGTCCCGACCGAGACCGTGACCGAGGTTCGGCGCGGAAAGAAAGTCCAGTCCGAACGCAAGTTCTTCCCCGGCTATGTGCTCGCCAAGCTGAGCATGAACGACGACGTCTATCATCTCGTCAAGAACACGCCGAAGGTGACGGGCTTTCTCGGCAGCTCGGGCAAGCCGCAGCCGATCACGGAAGCCGAGGCCGCGCGCATCCTCAACACCCGCGAGGAAGCCGCCGCAGCGCCCAAGCAGAAGATCAAGGTCGACTACGAGATCGGCGACAGCGTCAAAGTCCTCGATGGCCCGTTCGCGAGCTTCAACGGCCTGGTCGAGGAACTCGACTTCGACAGGAGCCGGGTGAAGGTCAGCGTCAGCATCTTCGGCCGCGCGACGCCTGTTGAATTGGAATTTGAACAGGTCGAGCGCGCCAAGTGACGGCGTAACCGCTACTTGGCGACCGCACGCGGTTTAGCGGCGCTAAACCGGAGACGGCGCTCGACCGGCTGTCCTCCTTAATGCAATCCTTACGTCGAGAGCGGCTCTTCATATAGCATCCTGACGTCCGACCGTGCTTCGCGAGGTCATGGAGCTCACCAAAAAGAACGGCCGCGACAGACGGCCCCAAACGGCGCGTCACCCCGCCACCGTCGCGCTGACGATCGGTGCGATCGGCGTGGTGTTCGGCGACATCGGCACCAGCCCGCTTTACGCGTTCCGTCTCGCGCTCGCGCAATCGGCGGGCGGCGGGATCGACCGGGGCGAGATACTGGGCGTGCTAAGCCTCGCGATCTGGGCGCTGACGCTCGTCGTCACGGTCAAATACGTCCTGTTCCTGATGCGCGCCGACAACAATGGCGAGGGCGGCGTGCTGTCGCTGATGGCGCTCGCGCAGCGCGCGACGAGCCGATCGGTCCTCATCCTGACGTTGGGCGCGGCGGGCGCTGCGCTCTTCTATGGCGACGCGATCATCACGCCCGCGCTGTCGGTATTGTCGGCTGTCGAGGGGCTGCAGACGGTGCCCGGCCTCGCCCCGATCATGACGCCTTCGCTCATTCTCGTCATCACCGTCGCGACCTTGATAGGACTCTTCGCGATTCAGGCGCACGGCACCGCGCGGGTGGCGCGCCTGTTCGGGCCGGTTTGCATCGTCTGGTTTATTGCGATCGGCGCGCTCGGCGCGATCCACATCTTCGACGAGCCGCGCATTCTCGCGGCGCTCAGCCCGTCTTACGCGATCGTCTTCCTCGCCGGGCACGGCGTCACGGGATTGTTCGTGCTCGGTGCGGTGTTCCTGACCGTCACCGGCGCGGAGGCGCTGACCGCCGACATGGGGCATTTCGGGCGGCTGCCGATCCGCATCGGCTGGTTCGCGCTGGTCTTTCCCGCGTTGATGCTCAACTATTTCGGCCAAGGCGCCTTCGCGCTGGCGAAGCTGGAAGCCGCCACACGCGCCCACGCGCCGTTCGGCGACGCCGACTGGTTCTTCCTGATGGCGCCCGACGCCCTTCGCGTGGGTCTGGTCGTCATCGCGACCTTCGCGACGGTGATCGCCAGCCAAGCGGTCATCACCGGCGCCTATTCGCTGACGCAGCAGGCGATCGCGCTGGGTCTGTTGCCGCGCATGTCGATCCGCCAGACATCCGAACATCACGCGGGGCAAATCTACGTTCCGGTGGTGAACTGGCTGCTCCTCGTCGGTGTCCTTCTGCTCATCAATGGCTTCCGCAGCTCGTCGGCGATGGCCGCGGCCTACGGTATCGCCGTCACGGGGACGATGGTCATCACGACCATGCTCGCCTTTATCGTCATCTGGAAATTGTGGCGATGGCGGCTGGCGGCGGCGGTCGCATTCATCGCGCCGCTGCTTACGCTCGATCTCGTCTTCTTCGGCGCGAACATCCTGCGCGTCGTCGCGGGCGGCTGGGTGCCGCTGCTTGTCGCGGCAATGATCGGTACGGTCATCGCCACCTGGCTCAAGGGCCGCCGCTTGCTGAGCGGCGCGACACGCGGCGACGCGATCCCTCTCGCCGATCTCGCCCCGGTACTCGCGGCGCGCCCGCCACAGCGCGTCGACGGGACGGCGGTGTTCCTCAGTTCCGATCCAGTCGCCGCGCCGGTCGCGCTGCTCCACAACCTCAAGCACAATCGCGTGCTGCAC
>JACDGO010000075.1 GCA_013821585.1 Sphingomonadaceae bacterium | reverse complement strand
CGACGCCGAGCGCGAAACGGCGCCCGCCCGGCGGGTCGACGATCACGAGCCGCACCGGGTCCGCATCGTCGAGTCCGAGCGCACCGCCAAGCGGCACGACTGTCAAGAGCGCGCCGCGAACGACCGCGAGGCGGCCGTCGCCGACGCGCTCGACGCGCACCGCCGCGCTGTCGGCGGCGACAATCTCCTCGATCGCCGCGCGCGGGACGGCGAACATCTGCCCCCCCGCCTCGATGACGATCGCGCTCATGATGCTGAGCGTAAGGGGCGCGCGCAATGTGATCGTCAGCCCCCTGCCCGGCCGATTCGCGAGCGCGATCGTGCCGCCGAGCCGTTCGACATTGTCGCGCGCCACGTCCATCCCGACACCGCGCCCCGAAACCGCGGTGACTTCCGTCGCGGTCGAAAGACCGGGCGCGAACATCAGTTGCAGCGCCGCTTCGTCGCTCAATACGCCCGCCGCGTCGGCGTCGATGAGCTTCGCGGCGATCGCGCCCGCCTTCAGCGCGGCGATATCGACTCCGCGCCCGTCGTCGTCGATCTCGATCGAAACCTGATTGCCCGACTGGCGTGCGGCGATACGCAGCGTTCCCGCCGACGCCTTGCCCGCCGCACGGCGGACCTCGGGCGCTTCGATACCATGGTCGATCGCGTTGCGGACGATGTGCGTCAGCGGATCGCGGATCAGCTCGACCATCTCGCGGTCGATCTCGACGTCACCACCTTCGATCTCGAGATGCACGTCCTTACCCGTCGCCGCGGCGGTATCGCGGGCGAGTCGCGGCAGCGTGGCGAAAAGCTTCTCGATTGGCTGCATCCGCGTGCGCGTGACGCTGTCGCGTACATCGGCGACGGTCGCCGACAGCCGCTCGAGCGCGAGTTCGCTATCGTCTCCCTCGCGCAGCCGCCGCGCGAGATCGTTGCGCGCGAGCACGAGGTCGGAAACCTGGTTCATCAACGCTTCGAGAAGATCGACCGCCACGCGAATGCTGCGCGCGCCGCGCTGTGCCGGTTCCGCGACGACGGGGATTTCCGATTGCCCGTCGAGCGCTGCGATCAGCGTCGCATCGCCCGCTTCGTCCGGAACATCCGCGCCGCTTTCCAGCGCATCGCTCAGCAGCGCGATCCGGTCGATCAGGCGCAGCATCGCCCCGACCAGCGCCGGTGTCGCCGCGCGCTTGCCGTCGCGGACCTCGGCGAGCGCGCTTTCCGCGGCGTGCGCGAGCGCGCCGATCCGGCCAAAATCGAGGAAGCCGCAGCTTCCCTTCACCGTATGGACGAAGCGAAAAATCTCATCGAGCCGCGCGGCGTCGGCGGGATTGGCCTCCCACGCGACGAGGCTCGCGCCGACGCGTTCGAGCGTCTCGCGCGTTTCCGCGACAAATTCGCTGGTGAGATCGTCCATCGCGCTGTCATGCCCGCGCGGTGGTTAAGGGGGCGTTAGGCGCCGCCGAGCGTCGCGCCGAACAGCAATACCGTCGGGTCGGGCGACGATACCTGCGCGTGCCCGCCACTTTCCCGCGCGAGGTGGTGGACCAGCCAGGCGGCGGCCGCGCGCGGCGTCAGCCCCTCGTCGCTCGCCTCACCGTTGAGCGCCGTGCGCAGCTCGGGGTCGAGCACGAGGCGCGGCCCCTCGGCGCGCACGACGATCTCGGTCGTCCCGTCGTGCGCCTCCCCACCGATGTCGAGCCGCCCGCCGCGCACGAGCGCGTCGCCGGCGATCAGCACGAGGTTCAGGAGCACCTTGATTGCGGTCTTGGACAAGCTCGTCTCGCCGACCATCCAGCCGATCTCGATCCGTCCGTCATGCCCAAGCAGTCCTTCGATCGCCGCGTTCGCTTCGCGCGTATCGACGGTGTCGCCGAACCCGCCTGCCGCGCCGAACGCGAGGCGGAAGAACTTGAGCTTGTTGGCGGACGCCCGCGCGCTCTCGCCAAGCAGCTCGAGGCAGCGCTGGCGCATTTCCGGATCGGTCTCGTCGGCGAGCAGCTCGAGGCCGTTGTTCATCGCGCCGACCGGGCTCAGCAGGTCATGGCACAGCCGCGAGCACAGCAAACTGGCGAAATCGACCGCGCTGATCGTCATGACGTCCCCCGAAGTGAGCGCGCCTTTAGGCGGAGGCGAGCCGGGGGGTCAATTATGGCGTATCACCTCGCCCCACGATGCTCAGAGACGCGGCTTCTCGAACCGCAGCGCGTATTGGTCGGTCAGCCCCTGCACCTTCTTGTCGAAGATCGGCAGCGTGTGATCGTCCGTCGCGCGGCGCAGGAACGTCCCTTCCACGACCAGCCTGAACCCTGCGGCGGTCACCTCGCGGATCACCTGCGCCTTCTCGATGCGGTGCAGCTTCTCGATCGCCGCGACATCGGTGCCCGGCGGCGCTTCGTGATCGAGGATGAAGAAAATGCCGCCCGGCTTCAACGAGTTAAACACCCCGCGGTCGAATGCCAGCGTGTCGACAACGCCATATTTGGCAATCTTGAGGTCGTGATAGTTCTGCGTCACCCAGGCGATGTCGAGCGGTTTGGGGAAATTGACCGTGCCGAACGCGCGCGCGTCCATCGAGACATTGGGATATTTGCCGCCCGCGAGCAGCGCGTTGTCGGCCTTGACCGCGCCCTTCCACACTATGTTCTCGATGCCATAGACGTGCCCGCCGGGGCCGACCATGTCGCTCAGCAGGCGCGTGAAATAGCCGCCGCCGGGATAGAATTCGCCGATGGTCATGCCTGGCTTCACGCCGGCGAAGATCAACGTTTCGGCCGGCTTGCGGCTGGCGTCGGTGGCGGTGTCGCTCGCCGGCCGTGCGGGATCGGCAACCGCTTTTCCCGCCAACGCGGCAACGGACGGCGCATGCGCCGCCATGCCTGCGACCGGCGCGAGCGCCGCTGCCGCGGCAAATCCCAAGGCCGCCAGATAACGCATATTGCTCTCCGCTCCATGCCTTGTCGTAAGCGCGAGCGATCGCGCGCTTCCGATACAAAGACGCTTGAGCGAATGTGAGCGTTCCGTGCGGACGCTTATTCTCCATGTGAAGCGCGAAGCGCCCCGCCTCTCGCTCAAATACGAGAAAAATATCGGTCTCGCCTTCCGTCCCATCGGCGATCTTTGTTCACCAATGCTTCCACCAGTGCATCGCTTTTGGTCGCGCCTCCGCTTGCTCCCGATGCAAGACAACCGCTGAATTCGCCCATCTCGCGAACCGGCCCGTGGCTAACAGCCATGACCGAAGTTGTGGAGAATCTTTTATCGCTTCGGCAAACGCGTGATCAAGCTCGACTTCACGCACAGGTTCAACGCGTCAACTTCTTATAAGTAACCCGGTGCGGCCGGTCCGCCTCGTCGCCGAGCCGCCGTCTTTTGTCATCCTCGTAGCTTTCGAAATTCCCTTCGAACCATTCGACATGGCTGTCGCCTTCGAACGCCAGGATGTGCGTCGCGAGCCGGTCGAGGAAGAAGCGGTCGTGGCTGATCACCACCGCGCAGCCCGCGAACGACTCCAGCGCTTCTTCCAGCGCGCGCAGCGTCTCGACGTCGAGATCGTTGGTCGGCTCGTCGAGCAGGAGCACGTTGCCGCCCTGTTGCAGCATCTTCGCCATGTGGACGCGGTTGCGTTCGCCGCCCGACAGCTGGCCGACCTTCTTCTGCTGGTCGGTGCCCTTGAAGTTGAACGCGCCGACATAGGCGCGCGTCGCAATGTCGTGCTTGCCGAAGGTGAAGCGGTCGAGCCCGCCCGAGACTTCCTCCCAGACGTTCTTGTTCGCGTCGAGTGCGTCGCGGCTCTGGTCGACATAGCCGAGCTTGACCGTCTCGCCGATCTTGATCTCGCCGCCGTCGGGTTTTTCCTGGCCGGTGATGATCCGGAACAAAGTCGTCTTGCCCGCGCCGTTCGGGCCGATGATGCCGACGATCCCACCCGGCGGCAGGTTGAAGCTCAGATCCTCGAACAGCAATTTGTCGCCATAACTCTTCGACAGGCCCTTCGCCTCGATAACGTTGCCGCCGAGCCGGTCGGGAATCTGGATGAGGATTTGCGCGGCGCCTGGGCGGCGGTCGGCCTGTTTTTCGACGAGTTCGTCGAACGCCCTGATCCGCGCCTTCGATTTGGTCTGGCGCGCCTTTGGGCTTTGCCTGATCCAGTCGAGCTCGTCCTTGATTGCCTTTTGCCGCCCTTCCTCCTCACGGTCCTCCTGCGCCATGCGCTTGGCCTTGCCCTCGAGCCAGGCCGAGTAATTGCCCTCGAAGGGCAAGCCGCGCCCGCGGTCGAGCTCGAGCACCCATCCAACGACGTTATCGAGGAAATAACGGTCGTGGGTGACGAGGATGACGTTGCCCGCATAGTCGATCAGGTGCTTCTCGAGCCAAGCCACGCTTTCGGCGTCGAGATGGTTGGTCGGCTCGTCGAGCAGCAAAATCTCGGGCTTTTCGAGGAGCAGTCGGCACAGCGCGACGCGCCGCTTCTCCCCGCCCGACAGATTCTCGACGCTCGCCTCGCCGGGCGGGCAACGCAGCGCCTCCATCGCGATCTCGAGCTGATTGTCGAGCGTCCAGCCGTCGGCGGCGTCGATCTTTTCCTGAAGCTCGCCCATCTCGGCGAGCAGCGCGTCGAAGTCGGCGTCCTCGGGCGGATCGCCCATCAGGGTCGAGATTGCGTTGAAGCGGTCGATCATGTCGGCGGTCTCGCGCACGCCGTCCATCACGTTCTCGCGCACCGTCTTCTTCGGGTTGAGGCGCGGCTCCTGCTCGAGATAGCCGACGCGGACGCCCTCGCCCGCCCAGGCCTCGCCGGTGAACTCGGTATCGTAACCCGCCATGATCCTCATCAAGGTCGATTTGCCCGCGCCGTTGACGCCGATGATCGCGATCTTGGTGCCGGGAAGGAACTGGAGGTTGATGTTGTTGAGCACCGGTTTCGGCGCGCCGGGAAAGGTCTTGGTCAGGCCCTTCATGACATAGGAATATTGCACGGCCATCGGTCGATCTTTCGGGTTCGGATTTGTCGAGGAATCGACGGCTCACATAGGGATGGGCGCGCGCATTGGCAAACCGCGACGGGCTCGCTAGCGACGCGGCATGAAGCACCTCCTGATCCTCGCCGCCGCCCTCTCCTCGCTCGCGCTCGCGGCGCCGCACGACCCGGCAGGCTTGCGCGACGCCGCGCTCGGCGACACGCTGGCCCGGGATATTGTAGACGGGCTGACGACAGAGATCGGCCCGCGCCCTGCGGGAACCGCGATCGAAGCGCGCGCGCGCGATTGGGCTGTGGCCCGGCTCAAGGCGCTTGGCTTCAGCAATGTCCATATCGAGCCGTTCGAGGTCGACGGCTGGGCGCGCGGCGAGGAGCACGGCGAGGTCGTCGGTCAAAACGCGCAGCGGCTCGCGCTCACCGCGCTCGGCAACAGCGGCGCGACGCCCGCGGCCGGCCTCACCGCCGAAGTCGCAATGTTCGACGGTCTCGACGCGCTCAAGGCCGCGCCCGAAGGCAGTCTGAAGGGAAAGATCGCTTTCGTCACACACCGCATGACGGCGACGCAGGACGGAACGAGCTATGGCGCGTTCGGCCCGATCCGTTTCGATGGTCCGGGAATTGCGGCCAGGAAGGGCGCGGCGGCGATCGTCATCCGTTCGGTCGGCAGCGACCACAACCGCCTCCCCCATGCTGGGCTGACCAACTTCCCCGCTGGCGTCGCGGCGATCCCGGCCGCCGCGCTGTCGGTTCCCGACGCCGAGCAGATCGAACGGCTGCTCGCGCGCGGGCCGGTCAGGCTCCATCTGGTGCTGACGCCGCGCGCCACCGGCGTCCGGCAGTCGGGCAACGTCGTCGCCGAAATTCCCGGAAGCGACCCTCAAGCGGGCATCGTCCTCGTCGGCGGACATCTCGACAGCTGGGATCTCGGCACCGGGGCGATCGACGACGGCGCGGGCGTCGCGATCGTCACCGCCGCGGCGAAACGCATTCTCGACCGCGGCTTGGCGCCGCGCCGGACGATCCGGGTCGTATGGTTCGGATCGGAGGAGATCGGCGGCGCGCGGCAGGGCGACGCCTATCTCGCCGCGCATCGCGGCGAGCGTCATGCGCTCGCGGCCGAATCGGACTTCGGCGCGGACCGCGTCTGGCGGGTCGACGCCAAGCTCCCCGACGAAGCGGCCGCGGTGCGCGCGCGTCTCGCGGCGGCGCTGGCCCCGCTCGGCATCGCCGCCGGCAACGCCACCGCGCATGGCGGCAGCGACGTCGGAGCGACGATCGAGGCGGGTGCGTCGGGAATCGACCTGCGGCAGGACGGCTTACGCTATTTCGACATCCATCACAGCGCGAACGACACGCTCGACAAAATCGATCCGGCGCAGCTCAGCCAGAACGTCGCCGCGTGGACGGCGATGCTGGCGATCGTCGCCGACGCGCCCGAGCCGCTGTTGAAAACCCCACTCGATAACTAGAGTTTTAGCAATATATGGCGGATTTCCGCCATTTCCGCCGTGTAACCAAAGTGCAATTAGCCGTTGACGCGCCCCGATCCGCCGCTAATGGCGGATTTGCGCGACGGCAATCGGGTCGGGCGCGAACGTACCCATGGGAGCATTCGAATGAAGAAGTTCACCTTTATTCTCGCTGCCGCCGGCCTGATGTCCCTGGCCGCCTGCAACAAGACCCCCGAGCAGCAGAATGTCATCGACGCGGGCGACAACGCCGCCGCCGTCCTCGACAATGCCGCCGACAACATGGAAGCCGTCGCCGACAACACGTCGAACGCGATGGTCGAGAACATGGCCGAGAACAGCGCCGACAATCTGCACGACGCGGCCGACAACGCCACGGACATGGCGCACAAGAAGGCGTCGAAGATGTAATTTCGCTGTCCGGAGGGCTCAGGTCCACCGGACGACGAACAGAACGGGCGCTTCCCCACGGGGAGGCGCCCGTTTTCTTGTTTCAGCGCTCCTGGAAGGCCGTTAAGCCCGCGCGACTTCCGACAGGAGCAGGCCCTTGCCCACCTATCCCTTCGTCACCGTCGACGTTTTCACCGAGACGCGCTTCGGCGGCAATCCGCTCGCGGTGTTCACCGACGCGCAAGGGATGAGCGACGCCGAGATGCAGCGGCTCGCGACCGAGTTCAACCTGAGCGAGACGACCTTCGTCCTGCCCCCGGCCGACCCGGCGCACACGGCGCGCGTGCGCATCTTCAACCCGGCTTACGAGATGCCGTTCGCCGGCCATCCCAATGTCGGCACCGCGCTGGTTCTCGCCGAAGCCGGGCGCGACCGCGATGGCACGATGGTGTTCGAGGAGATCGCCGGCCTCGTCCGCGTGCGGATCGAGCGAAGCGGCGGCGCGACGACCGCGACGATCGAAGCGCCCGAGCCGGTTTCAGCGGGGCCGGAATTGCCGGTCGACGCCATCGCGGCGTGCCTGTCGCTCGAAGCCGGCGCGATCGTCACAGCGAGGCACCCGCCGATCGTCGCTTCGGTCGGCCATCCGTTCGTCTTCGTCGAAGTCGCGCTCCAGCCGCTCAGCCGCGCGACCCCGGACATCGCCGCGTTTCGCAAGACCCTGGCGGCGCACATGCCCGACGGCCGGCTGGCGATCCATGTCTACGCCCGCGATGGAGACGCGCTCGCCACGCGCATGTTCGCGCCGCTCATCGGAATCGTCGAGGATCCGGCGACGGGAAGCGCGAACGCCGCGCTCGGCGCGCTGCTGCTGTCGCTCGGAAGCGAGAAGGAGCGCCGCTGGGACGTCACGCAAGGCGTCGAGATGGGCCGCCCGAGCCGCCTCGCGTTGCGCGCCTGGCGCGCCGCCGACGGCTGTCGCGCGAGCGTCGGCGGAAGCTGCGTGCCGGTATTGCGTGGGGAAGCGCAGCTCTAGGCAATGGGGAAAATGGTGGGCGTGGCAAGGATTGAACTTGCGACCCCTGCGATGTCAACACAGTGCTCTACCACTGAGCTACACGCCCACTCGGAAGCGCCCGTAACCGGCCGCGTGCGCTAAAGCAATCTTATCCTCGGCTCGGGCGGGGGCGCCCCCATCAGGTCGCTCAGCGCCCACACCATCGCGTCGGCGCGGTCGGGCGACCGCCCGGGTCCGGCATAGCCGCCGCACGCGCTCAGGCCGCGCAGCTCGGCCTCCAGTTCGGGAAATTCGCGCGCCAGCCGCACCTTGCCGCTCTCGAAACAGCGTCGCAATCGGCTCGGCGCGCGCCGCCTTGATGTCGCTCGCGTGGACCAGCTTGACGGTCAGCCCGGTGTCGGCGGCGTCGCGCACGGCCTTGAC
>JACDGO010000074.1 GCA_013821585.1 Sphingomonadaceae bacterium | reverse complement strand
CGGCGCCTGTCGCTGCCCACGCCTCCCTTGTGCCGGCGTCTTTCGACGCAACCGCGGCCAGGAGTACGCCCGCCAGCGTTTTTGTGTCGAGCGCGTCGGCGCCTGTTGCCGCGACAAGCGCGCCGAGCTGCTCGACCTTGCGGGCCTTGAGTGCTCGGCTTCGCGTGCGCATGGATGAGCTGGGGCTGAAGGCCCGAAAAGATGATGAGCGGGATCGCGACCTGAAGAAGGATTGCGACCGCGAACGTGGAGGGCCAGAGCGGTGAATAACGCGCGGACGATCCGCTGATGGGGTTGCGGGCCGGTATTGTCCCAGCAAGATCGACACGACCGCGCTTTATGCGCGAATGCCGGCTCAATCTTTATAGGTCGCCAAAATGTGAACGTTGATTGACGATGGCGTTCAGCATGATGCCACTGCGACGCGGCTATACCGCACCATCGAAACAACCTTTGGAGAAGAACCATGTTCAAGAAGCTCACCATGACAATGGCTATTGCAGGCGTTGCGACGGCTGGACTTACCGCTATGCCGGTATCCGCGCTTGCTCAGAGCTATCACCACTACCGGCATTATCATGATTATACCGGTCGCGACCGTTATAATCACCGCAATGTCTACCAAGGCGAAAACGGTTATTATCGCCATGATTGCGGAAGCGGAAACGGTGCGGTCGGAACCGTTGCCGGTGGTGCTGGGGGTGCTGTGCTTGGCAATGTATTGGGCGGTGGAACGCTCGGGACCGTGGCCGGCGGCATCGGCGGCGCGCTGCTCGGACGGCACTTTGATAAGCAGCACACAAGAGATCGCAATATAGAACGTAACGGCTGCTGACCCTCGGGCGCCGCTATTTCTGGCGACAGAATGGCGGCGCCGCAGGGCAGCGGGGTGTCCATTGTGGATAGAAGGGCAGGTCCGATGGGCGGGTTGCCCTTTGTGATCAAGCTGGACGCGAAAGTCGGGCGTTCTACTGACTCGTTCATGCGAGCACCCCTGAACGTAGGCTCGTTCCGGGATCTGCCACGGCAATGCGCGTCATTCATACCTGCCTTCTAAATCGAGCGGCAGCTTCGTCGCCAATCCTGCCACGAGTGAAACGTCGCCTTACCACCCAGGTTAAGGCGTTCGCGCTGGCCATTGGCACCGGACCAAAGCGGCCAGTCGGGGGTCGACCCAGTTCTTGCCCTTGCCGCCGTTGGGCGACATTCTTAAAAGCGGAATACGACCCGCTCCAAGTGAGGAAAGTCGGTGGGGACATCTGTTAGCGGGCGGGTTTCTGGCTTGGTTGGGAGGCGAACGCCGGCCCAAAAAAGAGGCTCGCAAGAAAACAGAGGACACCGATACGTAGGTGGCTCAGGCAGAATTCCGGGCTATCGTTTTTAGTATCCCCGCGAGGTCGTCTTTCGCGGAGCACCAGCGGACTTGGGGCGTCAATACGTCTTCGCCCGAGGTGCCTTGCGGCATGCCCAGGGCAACAGCCCGCCCTGCAAAGTCGCGTCGGTTATCATCCGACGACCGCCCCGATATGCTCGCCAGCGGTACGCCGGCGTGCAGCTCGGCCATTAGTCTGGCGGCGTCTTGGGCCGACTTGCGCGGCAAAGACGGCAATGATCTCGCTTGGCTTCCGCGTGTCCGCATCGCCGGATAGACTTACGCGGGATGCGGAGTGCTGGGTCTTGGTTCACCTCACCGTCGGCATTGCGCGGTTCATGGAGATCTTAATTTTGGCGATGGCGCGCGGGGCAGGCACGCTGCTGCTCGCCGGTCTCGTCGCCGTTGGCGCAGTTGCGGTGACGATCGCCGGGCTCCGCCGGCTTCGCGCGAATCGACGCTAGTCTGGCGCGATCGAACACTCGGCCGCGCAACGCGTCTTGCGTTTAGCGTCATGATTTGCTCTTTCTGGGACACTTTCGCATTAGCACGAACATCGCCCGACAGTCTTTCCATAGACACTACACAACCACCGTCGGCGCGGGCGCTAAATGAAAAAAAGGCCCCTTTGAAACCGTCACAACTCGAAACTCGTGGTCTCAATCCGAGCGCTGCGAGCGCGCCGCGCGGTCCAGGGAGTGACCGCCATCAACGGCACCCGACCGTCGCCGGCTATCACCTTCACCGATACTCTTTTCGGTAGCGAACGCTCACGTTTGAGCCACCAAAGGTCCCGGTCGAGCTCAGCACGCTGAGCGCTTTGGAGAGCGCGACCTCCAGCTGCGTGGCGGTAAAGCCGCGCGTGTCGGTGATAACCTCGACATAGACGTTCTTCGCGATGTACTTGCCGGCAGCCAGGCTGGTGCCCTGGCCGGTTTGCGCGTTGGCGCCGAGAATGCGTAAGCGATCGAAGCCAGCGACCGAACGTAGCTTGCCGAGCGGGCTGAACCCGCCGCCTGAGCCGCGCAACGAGTTGAGCGCGGCGGCGAGCTGCACTGCCTGGATCGGCGACAGCGTCGTCACGGAGCTGCCGAACAGCAGCCGCGACAGCACCTCGTCCTGAGGCAGTGCCGGTGTAGAGGTCAGCGTGATCTGTGGGCGCTGCGCGCGGCCGGCGATGTTGATATTCGCGGACACGGATTCGACCGTCGTACTGGCGGTGATGTCCAGCTGCGGATTCATAAGTGAGCCGCCGTCGAACGTCACCTTGCTCTGATCATCCAGGTCGAGCCGCTTGCCAGCGAAACTGAACGTGCCGCGCACCACCCTAAGCTGGCCTACGACCGAGGGGGCGCCCGCCGTTCCACTGATCCGCATGTCGGTCGACCATTCGGCCTCAAGGCCCATGCCTGAGACGAAGATGCGATCGGGCGCGCGGATATGGAGATCGAGCTTCCAGTTGGAAGGCGCCGGGCCTTCGGTCGTCGCGGATATCAGTTGGAGCGGCTGGCCCTTTTTGTGGACGCCGGTCAGCTCTGTCACCTCAGCCGCGCCTTGGCGGATGATCTGATAGCGGGCGTCGCCGAGCCGCAGTTCGCCCTTGATGAGCCCGCCCGCCGCCTTGCTGTTGGTGACAGCGAGCTGGCCCGAGACAGTTGCGCCCAGTGCGTCGCTCTTTGCCAGCCTGGCATTGTCGAGCTTGGCCGTAACGTTGATCGGATACCCTGCCGTTGCATCGAGGCTGATCGAGCCGTGCGCCGAGACCGTGCCGTCGCCCGCCTTGCCGGTGAACTGGTTGAGCACGAGCTGCGACTGGCTAAACCGTCCATCGAGGACGATATTCGAGATGACGCTGCCGTAGGTGTCGTTCTCGTACCGCAGCTGGGTCGCACGGATCACACCGTTGAGCGTGGGCGCATTGGCATGGCCACCGAAATCTGCCGCGATCGCGATCGGCCCGTTCACTTCCTGGCCAGCGATGCCGGTGAGCGTCCAGAGCAGCTCGGCGGGTCCGGCATAGCGGATGCCGCCCGCGAGCGGTGCCGCCATCAGCCGGCTCGCCCATGATGCGCCGCCGCCGACCGGCCCGAACCGTGCCTGCACGCGCCCGACCGTCGCGCCGGCGCGGCGGATCAGCGCGCCGATTTTGGCGCCGCCCTCGCCGGTTGTCGCAACCAGCGTGACGTCGAGCGGGTCCGAGACCATCAGCGCGCCGGTACGGGTGAACCCAGCGACGTCGATGCGTGCATGTGAGACCGGGATCGCGCGCGCTGAAGGCATAGCGAAGTCGACCGCCCCGCTCGCTTTGCCTCCGAGCCGGAGCGTTGGCACCGCCGCCTGGACGATTGAGAGATCGAGGTTGACGAGATCGGCGTGGAACTCAGTATGCACGCCGTAGCGGCCAGAGAGCTTCACCTGGCCTTGCGGCAGCACGATCGTCGCGGGGGCGAGCTGCCACTCGGCACCGGCCTTGGTGATACTCGCCGGCGCGGCGAGACGGAAGGCCATGCCATTCGCTTGCCCGCGCGCATTGACGAGAATGCGGCTCGCATCGATTGCCGCCTGCGCCGCGATATTGAACGGCACGCTGCTATGCCCAGCGGCGATTAGTGCGACGGTGCCACGCCCGCCCTGATAGCGGACGCGGCCCCGCGCGCTGGTCAGGATCAGCGCGCCCTGGCGAACGTCGTGAAGCGTTGCGTCAGCGATGATCGCAGGAGCGCCGGGATAGAGCAGCACGGTCGCGCGGATGACGCCCGCGCCAACGCTGATCGGCATAGTTCCAGGAATGCGCGCTGCACTCGCCGTCAGGGCGATGTCGGCGCGCTGCACCTTGCCGGCGGCGGCGAGCCGAACATTGCCGTTGAGGCCCGAGCCCGCCAGCTTCAGCGTGCCCGCGAACGGTCCGGCCGGCGTCTGTATGATCGTCCCGGCGATGTTGACACCGGCGAACCGCGCCGAGCGGATGCCGAGCCGCAGCGGCCCCTTGCCCATGCCGATGATGATATTGGCCGCAAACGGACCGTATTGCGAGCCGCCTTTTGTCTTTAGCTCGTAACCATCGGTGCCATTGCCGACGAGCTCGGCATCGACATTTGTGAGCTGCACGCCAACATTTGGATAGTCGGCGTGAAGCCGCACCAGCGGCCTCGCCATGGTCCCGCTCGCGATCAGCGCGATCGGGCCATATTGCGCGCTGCTGCCGCTCGCGCGCAAGGCGATCCGCCCATCGGGTGCGTAGCTGCCCTCGCCGCCGCTCAACCGGAAGGCGGGTGCGGTCACGCGCAAATCGCGCACGCTCGCAACGCCCTCGGCCGAATACGCGACGTTAGCGGTGACGAGCGCATTGCCGCCGAGGAAGTCGCGAACCGAAGCGTTGTCGAGCCGGCGTGTCTTCGCGCGCACCCAGCCGGCGATACCGAAGCCGCCGTTTCGCCCCGGCACAAGATGCGCATCGGTTTGAAGGTTGACCCGGCCGATACCGTTCACCTGATAATCATTGACGCGGCCCTTTAGCGCGCCGGTGTAGCGACCGTGGGTAAAATCGGCGATCGCGATGGCGGTCGCGTCGATGCGGTCCGATCGCAGGCGCAGATTATCGGTGATCAGCTTGCCGCCGGAATAGGCGAGGTTGCCGTTCACCGCGAGATTGGTGAGCAGGCCGCCGGCTGCGGCATTAAGCCCCGATACCCGCCGCGCCGTCGCCGCGATCGGAATGAGAATGCGTGTCGCATCGATCGTCGCGCGACCCTGCGCCTTCAGCCCTTCGATCACCATCGCGTTGAAGCCGAGCGCGGCGGCGCTCAGGTGATAATCCATCGTCGGCGTGCGGAACGGGCCGTCGAGCACGGCGTCGAACCTGACGTCTCGCCCACGCGCGGCGGGCGCCATCGCGCCGGGAGTGAGTAGCCGCGCGCCGATCCGGAAATTGCCGAGGCTGTTGTTAGCGAGGTCGATCAGCCCCTGGGCCTCGACCGCCAAGGCCGAGGAGTGAGCGATCAGCTTCATGTCCACCTGACGTTGGCCGAGCGTGGCTATACCGTCGAGGTCCACTTCGGGTGACGTCAGCCGCGTCGCGGCGCCGGGCGCGAGCACGGCGTTCGGCAGTGCGCGACCACGCAGCGTGAACCGGCCGTTGGTCCCGGCGAGCGCTACATCGGCGACCGGCATTGCGCCTGCATTGGCCTTGAGGACGCCATGCCAGTTCGCCCAATCGCCATTCCCGCCCAGCGAAATGACAAGGCTCTTTCCCAGGCCTGCATAGCTGTCGACCAACCCGCCTGCGGGAGCGGCAAGCTTAAGATCGACGAGCAGCCGATTCTCTTTCGGCACCGCATCCAGCTTGAGCCTGAAGACATCGCCGCCCGCCACACCGGGCGAAGCAATAGCGCGGATATCCGCGTCGATTTGCGCTCGGCCCTCGGCGATCGTCGCGCTGCCTGCGACGTGGAGGATGTGGCGCTTGCCGTCGACCGGCGGCTCGATCATGAAACGGTCGACCTGAAGACGGCCGAGCGACAGGTCGATATCGGGAAGCAGCGGCGCGTTGGGGCTGGGCGGCACGGGCTTCAGCGCTGGCGAGCGCAGCAGCGTCATCGCCGGCGCGACCGCCGAGCGGACGTCGATATGGCTGTGCAGATAGGCGAACGGCCGCCAATCGATGTCGACGCGAGGTGCCGTTAGAAAGGTGCCTCGAGGATCGCGCACATCGAGCCCGATGATCGTCATGCGCCCGTAGATCGAGCCCTCGATCTTTCGGGCATGGATGCTGATGCCAGACTCAGTCGTATACGCGCCGATCCGCCGTGCCAGAAAACTACGGCCGGGGCCGGTGTTGAGGCCAGCCAGTATTACGGTGACGAGCAATAACAAAGCCGCGATGGCGACGGCTAGCCACTTGGCTATACGAGGAATAGCGGTCGCCGTCGGGAGCGCGGCGCTGGCCATCAAAAGGCCTGCCCTATGCCGATGTAGAGCGCAATTCTGCTTTCGCCGCGCTGCCGATTGATCGGCGTTGCGACATCGATGCGGAGCGGACCGAAATTTGTGTAGTAGCGTCCACCGATCCCCGCGCCGTAGCGTAGGCCAGAGAGGCTTGGTATCGAGCTTTCGCCGACCCGGCCGGCATCAAAGAAGGGCACTATGCCGAAGTTGCCGAAGCGGTAGCGCGCCTCGAACGCGAACTCGACCTGGTCGCGACCGCCTATGGGCTTGTTGCCGAGGTCTTTGGGCCCCAGCTCCTGATAGCCATAGCCGCGCACCGATCCGCCGCCACCTGAGTAGAGCCGCCGCGACGGCGCCAGATTATCGAGAGACGAACCGAGGATGGAGCCAACCTGGGCGCGCCCGGCGAGCACAACCGAGTGGAGCACCGGATAATAGGCGCTCAGCTGGAGCAGTGTGCGGGCGTAGGGCTTTACCTTCCCGCCTTGTAACGAAGTTTCTGGGCTGACCTTGCCGTTCAGCCTGAGGCCCTTGGTCGGGTTGAGCAAATCGTTCGAGCGATCATAACCGAGCTGCAGCGGCAGCGCGCCGATCAGAAAGGTGCGGCGCGGCCGGATGGCACCGACGCTGGTCGCGGCGCCCTGCTCGTTGGTGCCGACGAGCTCGCCGCCGAGCGACCAGGTCCAGCGCTTCTGCCAGATCGGCGTGCTTTGGCGTGAGAGGCTTACAGACAGATTGGCGGTATTTGCCTGATAAGCTGCATATTTGGTCCGATCGATCGCGATGGCCGCCTGGAAGGTGCGGTCGCGCTTGCCGGCGTTAGAGCGCCGGAAAGTGGCGCTGCCGCCCTGCTCTTGCGTGCCGGCCACTGCGCTGAGGATCAGCGCACCTTCGGGTGGGAACAGGTTGCGCCAGGTGTAGTTGCCTTGGACCTTGGCGCCCTCGCCGGTCGCATAGCCACCGCTCGCCGCGAGGCTGCGCCACGGCCCTCTGATCTGACGTACGAGTAGGTCAACATCTTCGGTACCGTCGTCGTTTACGCGGCGGGTCCGCACCGGCTCGACCGTGACGGTGGAAAACAGGCTCGTCCCGACCAGCGCCTGGCGAAGATCCTCGACCATTCGGCTGTCGTAGACCTGCCCTTTACGGTAGCGCGGGAAGACCGATAAATGCTCGACGTCGAAGACCTGGTTGCCGATAGTTTGGATACCGCTGAAGCGAGACTTCGGACCAGCCTCGAGCGCGAGGGTGTAATCGCCGCTATGGGTGGCGTCGTCGAGCGCGATGTCTCGTTGCCCTACCTGCGCGAATGGATAGCCCTGCTCGGGCAGCCGCAGTGCAACGTTCGCTTCCGAGCCTTCGATCACCGCCGCGTCGATCGGATCGCCCGATTTGAGACCGAGCGCCTCGCGTGCCTCCCGGGAGGGCTCAGCCGGCGCGTGCGAAACCTCGATCTTGCCGAGATCATATCGCGTGCCGGGCGTCGCGATGAGCGTGACGTGGACCTCGCCCGGCTGATTCGGCACGAGATCGACTGAGGCGCTAGCGACGCCGTCATAATAGCCCGCTGCGCGCATGATCCGCTCGGCGAGCTGCACGTCCTCGTCGGCTCTGGCCGACACCTGAGCGGCGTTGGCAGCCTTCTTGCCGTCCTTGATCAGCGCCGAAAGCGCTCGGAACTGATGCTCAAGATCGCCTGCTTCGACGCCGCCCTTCACGCCCTTAAGGCCCTCGATCTCCGTCGAATAGCGGATGCGTGGCGTCTCGTCGGCGGCCTCCTTGGGCGTAGCCGGCGGCGGGTTCGCGTTGACCTGGCTGAGCGGCACAAGCGGGCGCATGACCTCACCCTCGGTGACCGGCGGCTGCTCGAGCTGGGTCGGCGGTACAGCAACCGAAACTGGCTGATCGCTCGGCGGCGCAACAGTGGCGTCCAGCGGTGGAAGCGCAGCATCGAACGGTTCGTCTGTCTGAGTGGCGGCAGGAGGCACGCGCGCTGATTGGTGCGCCCAAACCACGTGGGAC
>JACDGO010000073.1 GCA_013821585.1 Sphingomonadaceae bacterium | reverse complement strand
TCCCAGGGCGGCACGGCGGGCGGCGCCTCGGCGCTGGTGGCCAGGATGTCCTGGCTGGCCGAGCGCGCGAACACCATGCATTCCACCAGCGAGTTGCTGGCCAGCCGGTTCGCGCCGTGCAGGCCCGACTGGCTGACCTCGCCCGCCGCGTAGAGATTGGGGAGGTCGGTGCGCCCGTCGCGGTCGATCAGAACGCCGCCGCAGGTATAGTGCTGCGCGGGGACGACCGGGATCGGCTGCACCGTGATGTCGATGCCGAGCGTCAGCAACTTCGCGTGGATCGTCGGGAAATGCCCGATCACGAATTCGGGCGGCATGTGGCTGATGTCGAGATGGACATAGTCGAGGCCGAGCCGCTTGATTTCATGGTCGATCGCGCGCGCCACCACGTCGCGCGGCGCGAGCTCGGCGCGCGGATCGAAATCGGGCATGAAGCGATGGCCGCTGCCGGGAATCTTCAGCTGACCGCCCTCGCCGCGCACCGCCTCTGTGATCAAGAAGTTCTTGACCTCGAGATTGTAGAGGCAGGTCGGGTGGAATTGCATGAACTCCATGTTCGAGACGCGCGCGCCCGCGCGCCACGCCATCGCGATACCGTCGCCGGTCGCCCCCCTCGGCGCGGTGGAGTATAAATATGTGCGCCCCGCGCCGCCGGTCGCGAGGATCGTCGCGGGCGCGGTGAACGCATCGACATGGCCGGTCTCGCGGTCGAGCGCATAGACGCCCCAGACATGCCCGTCGCCCGAATAGCGCATCCCGTGCCTCCCGGTGATCAGGTCGATCGCGGCGTGGCCGGGGACGAGCGTGATGTTCGGGTGCGCGTGCGCGGCTGCCTCCAGCGCCTTCTGCACCGCCCAGCCGGTCGCGTCGTCGACATGGACGATGCGGCGGTGACTATGCCCGCCCTCGCGCGTCAGGTGCAGCGCGTCGCCCTCGGTGTTGAACGGCACGCCCAGCGCTTCCAATCGCTCGATCGCGGCGGGGGCGCTTTCGACGACGAACTCAACCACGGCGCGGTCGTTCAATCCCGCGCCCGCGATCATCGTGTCCTCGATGTGGCTTTCGAACGTGTCGCCGGGTTCGAGCACCGCGGCGATCCCCCCTTGCGCCCAGCCGGTCGCGCCTTCGGAAAGCCCGCCCTTGGCGAGCACGGCGACGTGCTGGGTCGGCGCGAGGTTGAGCGCGGCCGTCAGCCCCGCCGCGCCCGAGCCGACGATGACGGCGTCGTAGGCTTCAGCCAACCGCCCCGGCCCGCGTCAGGTTGAGGAACACGTGTTCCAGATCCGCCTCGCGCGTCGAGACGTCGACGATGCCGAGCCCCGCGTTGCTCACCGCCGCGAGCACGTCGCCCGCGTTCGCGGACTTTTTCGAATAGGTGATCGAAAGCACGCGCTCGCCTTTCAGCACGACCCGCTGAAAGACCGGAAAGACAGGCGCTTCGCTCAGGTCGCGATCGACGGTCACCTCGACGACTTTTTCCAGCGCCATGCCGACCAGCACGCGCGTCGGCTCGTTGGCGATGAGCTGACCGTGGTTGATGATCGCGATGCGGTCGCAAAGCTCTTCGGCTTCCTCGAGATAATGGGTGGTCAGCACGATCGTGACTCCTTGCGCGTTCAGGTCGCGGACATAGGCCCAGAGCTGCTGGCGAAGCTCGATGTCGACGCCCGCGGTCGGCTCGTCGAGCACGAGCACCGGCGGCGAATGAACCATCGCCTTGGCGACAAGCAGCCGCCGCTTCATGCCCCCCGACAGGGTTCGCGAATAGGCGCCCGCCTTGTCCTCGAGGCGCATCGCGCGCAGCAGCTCCATCGAGCGGCGCTTCGCCTTGGGCACGCCGTAAAGCCCCGCCTGGAGTTCGAGGGCCTCGAACGGCGTGAAGAACGGGTCGAACAGGATTTCCTGCGGGACGATGCCGATCGACGCCTTGGCGTTCCTCGGATGCGCGTCGATGTCGAAGCCCCAGATGCTCGCGCGCCCGCCGGTCTTGTTGACCATCCCCGACAGGATGTTGATGATCGTCGACTTGCCCGCGCCATTGGGCCCGAGCAGTCCGAAGATCGTCCCGCGCGGCACGTCGAACGACACACCGGAGAGCGCCTGCTTGCCCCCCGCATAGGTCTTTTCGAGCTTCTCGATTTCGATCGCCGCCTGGGTCATGCGCCGCGCTGTAACGCGCGCGGGCGGCGGCGGCAAAGGGTGTGGGTCGCGTTAACCATCGTCCTTCACCATCACTTATCGCGCGCGCCGCTAGGGCCTCGGTGTGGGGACCGGGGGACAATTTTTGCGGGGGGCGGCCGCGTGCGCGCTGCTCGCCGCCGCGCCGCCCGCGCTCGCGAAGACGGCAACCGCGACCGGCAACGCGATCACATTGAAGCCCTTGTCGATCGTCAAGCTCCAGGATCTCGACTTCGGCACCGCGGCCGTCGGCGCGGCGGCGGGCACGATCGTCATCGACCCGGATACCGACGGACGCTCGACCACCGGCGGCGTCGTGCCCGCGGGCGGCGCGCCCCACGCCGCGCAATTCTACACCTATGGCGGCCCGCTCCAGACCGTGCAGGTCAATCGCGGCCCCCTTCCCGTGCTCAACCGAAGCGGCGGCGGCGCGACGATGAACGTCACGCAGCTCACGCTCAACGGTCCGGTGCTGCGCTTCCTCGATACCGCGGGCCTGCTCGATCTGCGCGTCGGCGGCACGCTCGCTGTCGGCGCGAACCAGCTCGCCGGAGACTACAGCGGCATCTTCCAGATCATCGTCACCTATTTCTGACGCGTTAACCGCGCCCGTTCGGGGCGACTTAGGACGCACCGCGCTAGGCGGGCCTCGATGAGGGGGACCATCGCCAGCCTCGCGGCGCTCGCGCTCGCGGCCATGCCCGGCAGCGCGGTTGCGGCGGCGGCGACCGCCGGCGTGACGGCGAACGCGGTCGCCTTGCGTCCGCTGTCGATCGTCAAGGTCGACGATCTCGATTTCGGGAGCGCGATCGCGGGCGCGGCGGCGGGAACGATCGTCATCAATCCCACTACCGCGGCGCGCTCGACCACCGGCGGCGTGACGCCCGCGAGCGGCACATTCAACCCGGCCGAATTCCAGACCTTCGGCGGACCCGCGATCGTCCTGATCCAGCTCGGGCCCGCCCCGGTGCTCAACCGCGCGGGCGGCGGCGCGACGATGACCGTGACCGGGCTGACGCTCGACGGGCCGATTCTCCGCTTCCTCCCCGCGCCGGGACTCCTCGTCCTCCACGTCGGCGGAACGCTGGCGGTTGGCGCGAACCAGCTTGACGGGAGCTACAGCGGCACCTTCTCGATGACCGTCACGTATTTCTGATTCTGGACCGAAGCGCCCGCCGCCGCTAAGCGCTCCCCCGTGACCGCGCCGCCCGAAACCATCCGCACCCATTCCGCGCGCGTCGCCTGCGACGGCGCGGGCGAGATTCCCGCCGCGCTCGGCCATCCGCGCGTGTGGCTCGAGATCGACGAGCGCGGCTATGTCGATTGCGGCTATTGCGACCGGCGCTTCGTGCTGACCGGCGGCGGCGCGGACCATGCGCCCGGCGACATCGGCCCGCATGGCGAGGACGCGCTCGGCCGCTAGCGTCTTCGGAAACTACGCGCGCCTAAACGGCCCGAGCGCCTCCATGAATGCGATGTTGTTCTCGACCGCGCGGCGCTCGCGCACCAGGAAGTCGGAGATCGCGGGGCGAAAGCCCGGATCGGGGATGTGGTGCGCCGACCAGGTCGGCACCGGCAGATAGCCGCGCGCGAGCTTGTGCTCGCCCTGCGCGCCCGCTTCCACCCGCGATAAGCCGCGCTCGATCGCGAAGTCGATCGCCTGATAATAGCAGAGCTCGAAATGGAGGAAGGGCGCCTCCTCGGTGCAGCCCCAATAGCGCCCGTAGAGCGCATCCTCGCCGATCATGTTGAGCGCGCCCGCGATCGGACGGCTGTCCTTCAGTGCAAGGACCAGCAGCACGCGCTCCGCCATCGCCTCGCCGAGCAGCGAGAAGAACGGCCGCGTCAGATAGGGCCGCCCCCATTTGCGCGAGCCGGTGTCCTGGTAAAATTCCCAGAACGCGTCCCAATGCGCCTCGCCGATCGCAGCACCGGTCAGGCGAACGATGTCGACTCCTTCGATCGCGGCGGCGCGTTCCCTGCGGATCGCCTTGCGCTTGCGCGACGAGAGCGCGTCGAGGAAATCGTCGAAGTCGCGGTAGCCATGGTTCGTCCAGTGGAACTGGCTCCCCTCGCGGATCAGCCAGCCCGCGTCGCGGAAATGGCGGAGCTGGCCTTCCTCGACAAAATTGGCGTGCGCCGTCGACAGGCGATGTTGGGCGACCACCGCTTCGGCCGCCGCGATCAGCGCGCGCGCTATATGCGGATCGCCGGTCAGCAGGCGCGGCCCGGGCGCGGGCGTGAAGGGCACGGCGATCAGCAGCTTGGGATAATAATGCCCGCCCGCGTGCTCCCACGCTTCGGCCCAATTATGGTCGAAGATATATTCGCCCTGGCTGTGGCTCTTGGCATAGGCGGGGACCACGCCCGAAAGGTTGCCGTCCGCGCCGCCGATCGCGATCGGGATCGCCTGCCAGCCGGTGCCGGGACCGACGCTGCCCGAGGCTTCGAGCGCCGACAGGAACGCGTGACCGACGAACGGGTCGCGCGTCCCCGCGCACGCGTCCCACTGCGCGGCGTCCAAGCCCGAGACGCCGTCGCCGATCCGCGCGGTCACGTCACCCGTCATGCCGTTTTTTCGTAAATGACCTCATCGGCATGGGCGAACGCGCGAGCCTCGCTTTCGGCGTCGCGGACCGTCCAGGTCAGAACCGGAAGCCCGCGCGCCCGGGCGGCGGCGGCGAAGCGCGACGGAAGGTCGCGCATGTCATAGGCGAGGAAATCGGGCCGCGCGCGCCACAGCGACAGCCAGCGCTCGGCCCAGCCCCTGACACCGCGCTTGCCCTCTTCGCTGATGACGAGGCCGCGGACAATGCGCGGCGCGTGCGTGGCGAACCAGCGCGCGACTTGCGGGTTGAACGACATCACTGCGGCGTCCCCGCGATAGCCTTCGAGCGCGCGGCGCACCGACAGGCACAGCGCGGCGACATGGCGGCCGCGCGTCTTGACCTCGATGAGGACCGGAACGCGGCCTCCGACTAGCTTCACGATCTCGTCGAGCGGCGCGATGCCTTCGCCCGTTCCGCTGAGCACGCTCTTCGCGAGCTCGGCGGCGCTCATGTCGGCGAGCGCGCCCGGCCGCCCCGTCAGGCGATCGAGCGTCGCGTCGTGAAAGACGATCGCCGTTCCCTCGCGCGACGCCTGGACGTCGAGTTCGATGCCGTGCCCGGCGGCGACCGCCGCCGCGAACGCCGCCCGGCTATTCTCGACGACCCTTCCCCCGTGCAGTCCGCGGTGCGCGAACGGCCGGCCTTTCAGGAACGCGACGCGCGCCGGCGCCGGGGCGGGCGCGATCAGTTCCTCAAGCGGGGCGAATGGCGACGACCGCATCGATCTCGACCATCGCGCCCAAGGGCAGCACCGGCACGCCGACCGCGCTCCGCGCGTGCCGCCCTTTTTCGCCGAACAGCGCGATCATCAGCGACGACGCGCCGTCGGCGACCTTGGGTTGATCGGTGAAGCGCGCGTCGCTCGCGACGAACACGCCCAAGCGGACGACGCGCTCGACGCGGTCGAGCGAGCCGAGCGCCTTCTTCAGCTGCGCGACGATCATCAGCCCGCACGCTTCGGCGGCCTGGCGTCCGGTCGGGATGTCGACATCCTCGCCCAACCGCCCGGTCATCACCTGACCGTCGCGGAAAGGAAGTTGGCCCGAAAGATACAGCAGCCCGCCCGCCTCGACCGCCGGCACATAGTCGGCGACGGGCGCGGCGGGGGTGGGGAGCGTGAGGTTGCGCGCGGCGAGCGCGGCGTCGATGGCGTCGGTCATGGCCCATGCCAAAGCGCGGCGCGCGCGCGCGGTCAAGCCGCTTGACGCTGGCGAACGCGCGGCCGAGCGCCTATCTTCGGGGGCATGGCGATCTTTCCGCGTCCCGTCCGTCCCGCCGCCGCCTGGGCGGACCTGCGCGCGTTCCTCGCCGAGCGCCGCCCGCACCAGTGGGTGTTCGCGACGCTCGCGGTGTTCGTCACTTCGATGTTGCTCGTGTCCTTCTATGTCGACTCGCACATCGACGACAAACCCTGGGAAGCGCCCGACATCGTCTACGTGAAGCCCTATGCGGCGAACCGCACGCGCGCCGAGATCATCGCGCAGCAGGCGCGCGACCTGCCCGCCGAAAAGGCGGAAAAGGCTAAGATCGAAGCCTTCCAGGCCGAGCGACGTCGGCAGTTCAGGAAGCTCGACAAACAGCTCGACGCTCTGGGGCTTTGATCGACACGCGCCACATGGGCGCGGCGCTCGCGCTGGCGGAACGGGGCCGGGGCCGCACCGCGCCCAACCCCAATGTCGGCTGCGTGATCGTGAAGGAAAGGCGCGTCGTCGGGCGCGGCTGGACGCAGCCGGGGGGCAGGCCGCACGCCGAGGCGATGGCGCTCGACCAAGCGGGCGACGCCGCGCGGGGCGCTACCGCTTACGTCACGCTCGAGCCCTGCGCGCACGCAAGCGCACGCGGCCCCGCCTGCGCCGACTTCCTGATCGAAGCGAGAGTGGCCCGGGTTGTCGTCGCGCTGCGCGATCCCGATCCACGCACCGACGGCGCTGGGATCGCGCGGCTGCGCGCGGCGGGGATCACCGTCACCGAAAGCGTCGGCGCGGACGATGCGCGGCGGACCATGGCGGGCTTTCTCACGCGCCGTGCGCTCGGCCGGCCGCATGTGACGCTCAAGCTCGCGCTGTCGCTCGACGGACGGATCGCGATGGCCGACGGGAGCAGCCGCTGGATCACCGGCGAGGCGGCGCGCGCGCACGCGCATCTGGAGCGATCGCGGCACGAGGCGATCGTCGTGGGGCGCGGCACGATCGAAGCGGACGCGCCGGGGCTCGACGTCCGGCTGACGGGGCTGGAGGCGCGAAGTCCGGCTCGGTACATTCTGTCCCGCCATCGCCCGAATAACGGATGGAGTTGGCTCGCACATCCGCAAGCCATCGCCGACCTCCCCGGCGACCACATCCTCGTCGAAGGCGGCGCGTCCACGGCGGCGGCGTTCCTGAGCGCCGACCTTGTCGACCGGCTGCTGATCTACACCGCGCCGATTGTCATAGGCGACGGCAAGGCCGCGATCGGCGACATCGGGCTCGCGAACCTCGCCGAGGCGCACGGGCGCTGGCGCCGCGCCGATTCGTGTCAGCTTGGCAGCGACCGGCTCGACGTCTACGAACGCCGAAGGAGCTAGGGGCGCGATGTTCACCGGGATCGTCAGCGACATCGGCGAAATAACCGCCGTCGAGCCGCGCGGCGACCTGCGCGTGACGATCCGCACCGGATTCGACCTGTCGACGGTCGATATCGGCGCGTCGATCGCCTGTTCGGGCGTGTGCCTGACGGTCGTCGAAAAAGCGGCCGACAGCTTCGCGGTCGACGTTTCGGGCGAGACCGTGTCGCGCGCCGCGCCCGGCCAATGGACGGTCGGCCTCCGCCTCAACCTCGAGCGCGCGCTGAAGGTCGGCGACGAGCTTGGCGGGCATATCGTCACCGGCCATGTCGACGGCGTCGGCAGGGTCGAGCGCGCGGCGGCCGAGGGCGGATCGACGCATCTCTCCGTCGCCGCGCCGCCCAGCGTCGCGCCCTATCTCGCCGCCAAGGGATCGGTGACGGTCGACGGCGTGTCGCTGACCGTCAACGCGGTCGAGGATCGCGGCGACGAGACGCTCTTTCACTTGAACATCATCCCGCATACCGCCGCCGTGACGACGCTCGGGCATCTGAAGGCGGGCGATTGCGTCAACCTCGAAATCGACATCCTCGCCCGCTATCTCTCGCGCATGGAGGCCTATCGTGCCCGCCGCTGAACGCCCGCTCGCCCGCATCCGCCACGCCTTTTTGTCCAGCCCCGAGGAGATCATCGACGAGGCGAAGAACGGCCGCATGTTCATCCTCGTCGACGACGAGGACCGGGAGAACGAGGGCGACCTCGTCATCCCCGCGCAGATGGCGACCCCCGACGCGATCAACTTCATGGCGAAGTACGGGCGCGGCTTGATCTGCCTCGCGCTCACCAAGGCGCGCGTCGATCAGCTCGGGCTCGACCTGATGAGCCGTCACAATGGCACGCGCCACGAAACCGCTTTCACGACCTCGATCGAGGCGCGCGAGGGCGTGACCACCGGCATTTCCGCCGCCGACCGCGCGCGCACCGTCGCGGTCGCGATCGACGCGGCGAAGGGGCGCGACGCGCTCGTCACGCCCGGCCATGTGTTCCCGCTCGTGG
>JACDGO010000072.1 GCA_013821585.1 Sphingomonadaceae bacterium | reverse complement strand
GTGCTCGACGGGCGCGACATCGGCACGGTGATCGCGCCTGCCGCCGACGCCAAATTGTTCGTGACCGCGACGCTCGAGATCCGCGCGCGGCGGCGGCACGCGCAGCTCGACGGCAAGGTCTCCTACAAGCACGTCCTGGCCGACATCGAGACGCGCGACGCGCGCGATTCGGGGCGCGCTGTGGCCCCGCTCATGCAAGCCGCCGATGCCGACTTGCTCGACACAAGCGATCTGACTATAGATGCCGCCATTCGCCGGGCGATCGCGCTGGTGGAGGCTCGGGTCAAATCCTAGGGCGCGGGAGGCTTGCCTGTCGCGCCTTTTGCATTGCCTTCCCTCCCCTGCCCGAAGATCGGCGGATGCGTTCGCGGCATGGGGCCTCGTGCGCATTCTGGTCAAAGACCGCCGGGGACAACCGGCTGGCCGGACAATTCAAAAGTTCAGGATAGACTTTTTCATGGCCACTGCGGCGCTTCCCACCCGCGACGATTTCGCGGCGCTCCTCGAGCAATCGCTCGGCTCCAACGACAGCTTCGAAGGCAGGGTCGTCACCGGCACGGTGACGGCGATCGAGAACGACATGGCGGTGATTGACGTCGGGCTGAAGTCCGAAGGCCGCGTCCGCCTCAGCGAGTTCGCGGCACCGGGGCAAAAGGCCGAACTCAATGTCGGCGACGAGGTCGAGGTCTATGTCGACCGCGTCGAGAACGTCCATGGCGAAGCAATGCTGTCGCGCGACCGCGCGCGCCGCGAAGCCGCATGGGACAAGCTCGAAAAGGAATTTAACAAGTCGGCGCGTGTCGAGGGCGTGATCTTCGGCCGCGTCAAGGGAGGGTTCACCGTTGACCTCGACGGCGCGGTGGCCTTCCTCCCCGGTAGTCAGGTGGACATCCGCCCGGTTCGCGACGTCCAGCCGCTCATGGACATTCCGCAGCCGTTCCAAATTCTGAAAATGGACCGCAGGCGGGGCAACATCGTTGTCTCGCGTCGCGCGATCCTCGAGGAGACGCGCGCCGAGGCGCGCACCGGCCTGATCCAGACGTTGAGCGAGAACCAGATCATCGACGGCGTCGTCAAGAACATCACCGATTACGGCGCGTTCGTTGATCTCGGCGGGATCGACGGTCTGCTCCACGTCACCGACATGAGCTACAAGCGCGTCAACCACCCGTCGGAGATGATCAACATCGGCGACACGGTGAAGGTGCAGATCATCCGCATCAACAAGGACACGCAGCGCATCTCGCTCGGCATGAAACAGCTCGAGAGCGATCCGTGGGAAGGTGCGGAAGCCAAATATCCGGTCGGCGCCAAGCTCACAGGCCGCGTCACCAACATCACTGAATATGGCGCGTTCGTCGAACTCGAAGCGGGGATCGAGGGCCTCGTCCACGTTTCCGAAATGAGCTGGACCAAGAAGAACGTCCACCCCGGCAAGATCGTCTCGACAAGCCAGGAGGTCGATGTCGTTGTCCTCGAGGTCGACAGCGAAAAGCGCCGCATCTCGCTCGGCCTCAAGCAGGCGGTGTCGAACCCGTGGGAAGCATTCGCCGAGAAGCATCCGGTCGGCTCGACCGTCGAGGGAGAAGTCAAGAACGCGACCGAGTTCGGCTTGTTCATCGGCCTCGACGGCGACGTCGACGGCATGGTCCACATGTCGGACATTGCGTGGGGCATCTCGGGCGAGGACGCGCTCAATCTCCACCGCAAGGGCGAGTCGGTGAAGGCAATCGTGCTCGACGTCGATGCAGAGAAGGAGCGCATCTCGCTCGGCATGAAGCAGCTCGAAAAGGGCGCGCCGGCCGTCGGCAGCACCGCCGCTGCGTCGGGCCTCGCCAAGAACAGCGTCCTGACTGTCACGGTCCTCGAAATCCGCGATGGCGGCCTCGAGGTTCAGGCGGGCGACGACGGCGCGACGGGCTTCATCAAGCGCGCCGACCTCGGCCGCGACCGCGACGAGCAGCGCCCCGAGCGCTTCCAGGTCGGCCAGAAGTTCGACGCGATGGTGATCGGCTTCGACCGCTCGAAAAAGCCCAACTTCTCGGTCAAGGCGATGCAGGTCGCCGAAGAGAAGCAGGCGGTCGCGCAATATGGCTCGTCCGATTCGGGCGCGTCGCTTGGCGACATCCTCGGCGAGGCGCTCAAGGCGCGCACCGACAAGAAGTAAGCCATTGACATAGCGGGCGATGATTTCGCCACCGAAATCATCGCCCGCGGTTGTTGAGCGCTCTTAACATAGGTGATAGACGCTGACCGCGACCTAGCGGGGAACACGCGTGATCCGTTCCGAACTGATCGAAAAAATCGCGGGAGAAAACCCCGGCCTGTCGGCGCGCGAAGTCGACAGGATCGTGACGATCTTCTTCGACGAGATCTGCGAGCAGCTTGCGAGCGGCGGACGCGTGGAGCTGCGCGGCTTCGGCACGTTTTCCACCCGCGCGCGCGACGGTCGCACCGGCCGCAACCCGCGCACTGGCGCCGCGGTCGAGATCGACGCAAAGCGCGTTCCCTATTTCAAGCCCGGCAAGGAAATGCGCGCGCGCCTGAACGTGTGAGGCGCTAGCTCTTCAGGCGATAGCCCGTCCGGAACATCCACGCGATGACGACGAGACACAGCGCCGAAAAACCGAGCGTCGCCGCCAGGCTCATCCCGATCGCGACATCGCTCTTGCCATAAAAAGTCCAGCGGAAACCGCTGATGAGATAGACCACCGGGTTGAACAAGGTGACCGTTCGCCAGACAGGCGGCAGCATGTCGATCGAGTAGAACGCGCCCCCCAGGAACGTCATCGGCATGACGACCAGCAGCGGGATGACCTGAAGCTGCTCGAAGCTTTGCGCCCAGATGCCGATGATGAAGCCGAACAGGCAGAACGTCACAGCGATCAGCGCCATGAAGGCGAGCATCGCGAAGGGGTGGAGCACGTGGATATGCACGAACAGATGCGCGGTGGTGAAAATGACGAGGCCCAGCAGCATCGATTTGGTCGCCGCCGCACCGACATAGGCTATCACGGTTTCGAACGCGGAGACCGGCGCCGACAGCAATTCGTAGATTGTTCCCGCCCATTTGGGCATATAGATGCCGAAGCTGGCGTTGAAGATGCTCTCCGTGAACATCGACAGCATGATGAGCCCGGGCACGATGAACGCGCCATAGGGCACGCCGCCGATTTCGGTCATCCGCGATCCGATCGCCGAGCCGAAGACGATGAAATAAAGCGACGTCGTGATGACGGGCGTCAACAGGCTGGTCAGAATCGTGCGCCCGAAGCGAGCGACCTCGAACGTGTAAATCGCCCAGACGCCGTAGCGGTTGAACGCCATCACGCCGGCTCCCGCTCGGTGACCAAGGCCACGAAAATATCCTCCAGCGAGCTTTGCTGCGTGTTCAAATCCTTGAATCCGATGCCGAGATCACCGAGCTTGCGGAGCAGTGGCGACACTCCTGTGCGTTCCGCATTGGCGTCGAATTCGTAGCGCAACTCATGCCCGTCGGCCGCCAGTTTGAGCGGCCAATCAGACAGGCTGGCCGGAACCGCGTCCATCACCTCGTTGAGATTCAGCGTCAGCGTCTTGCGGCCGAGCTTCTTCATCAGCGCAGCCTTTTCCTCGACAAGGATCAGTTCGCCCTTGCTGATGACGCCGACGCGGTCGGCCATCTCCTCGGCTTCCTCGATATAATGCGTCGTCAGGATGATCGTGACGCCGGTCTCGCGAAGCTGGCGGACGAGAGCCCACATGTCGCGGCGCAGCTCGACGTCGACGCCCGCGGTCGGCTCGTCGAGAAACAGGATTTCGGGCTCGTGGCTCAGCGCCTTGGCGATCAGCACGCGCCGCTTCATCCCGCCCGACAATTCCTGGACCTTGGTGTCGCGCTTGTCCCAGAGCGAAAGATCCTTGAGCGTTTTCTCGATGAAGCCTTTATTCGGTGCTTTCCCGAACAGTCCGCGGCTGAAGCTGACCGTCGCCAGCACCGTTTCGAACGAGTCGGTGTGCAATTCCTGCGGCACGAGACCGATCTTGCTCCGCGCCCGGCGATAGTCGCGGACGATATCGTGGCCGTCGGCGATGACGCTACCGCTCGACGGCGTGACGATCCCGCAGACGATGCTGATCAGTGTCGTCTTTCCTGCCCCATTGGGGCCGAGCAAAGCGAAAATCTCGCCTTTGTCGATGGTCAGGTCGATCGGCTTCAGCGCGATCTCGCCCGATGCATAGGTCTTGGTCAGCCCTGCGATCGAAATAACGGGTGTCGGCATCTCCGCGGCAGATAGGCGACGCGCCGGGGAGCGGCAACCGCTTGACCGCTGTGCGCATCTGCGCCTGGCGAGCGGAGCCCGATCTACGTCGCAAATCACAAGCGACGAATCGAGAAGCACCTCATTCCGTTTTTCGGAACCAAGGTGCTCGCGGAGATCACGTCCGGCTTAATTCAGGACTACCGGCTTCATCGAATGAAGACCGCTCCCGGGCGAAAGCCCCCTGCCCGTAACACGCTTCATCAGGAAAGGGTTTGCCTTCGCCAGACCCTCAAGACCGCGAACCGGCACGGCTGGCTCGAACACATGCCCGACATGACGTCGCCCTACGGGGGTCAAGCAAAATTTCCCATCGAGCCTGGTTCTCGCCCGAGGAATATAAGCAGCTCTACACCGCGACCGGCGCTCGCGCCCGCAATCCGATCAAGGAGCGCTGGCGCACCGCGTGCGAAGACCTGCACGACTATGTGCTGTTCGTGGTCATTTCCGGACTACGTCCGGACGAGGCGCGCCACATTCAAGTCCGCGACATCGAAATCGCGTAGGACGGTCCCAAGCGCGAGAAAATCCTGCACATCGCCGTGCGCGGCAAGCGCGGTGTCGGCCATGCCAAGACGATGCCGGGCGCGGTTCTGCCCTTCATGCGCATGGTCGAGCGGCACGAGCTCGGTCCGTCGGACCTGGTCTTCCCGACGATCCAGCGCGAGCTGTTCAACACCATTCTTGGCGAGCTGGATCTGAAGCGTGATCGCGAGGGCAATCCGCGGACGACCTACAGCTTGCGCCATACCTATATCTGCATGCGCTTGATGGAGGGCGCGGACATCTATCAGATCGCCAAGAACTGCCGGACGAGTGTCGAGATGATCGAAAAATACTACGCCTCGCACATCAAGAACATGCTCGACGCCGGCGCGATCAACGTCAGGCGCCCGAAGCGCGGCCGCTGACCGGCGGCGACCGCCCTGCCCCGCGCCCTTGGCGACGCGAAGGGCTTGACCTATAGCCGCCTTGGCATTGCGGGCGTGGCGGAACCGGTAGACGCAACGGACTTAAGCCAGATTGAGTGCTCGCGGGGAAACCCGCGATGCAGAACTGCTCAAATTCGGGGAACCCTGTCAGATGGCGATCCCGAGCCAAGCCACGGCGCGAAAGCATCGAGGAAGGTGTAGAGACTAGACGGGCAGCACCTACCCTCCGGCCTGGCCGAAGCATGGTGAAGGGATAGTCCAGACCACAAACGCGCGTTCCTGATTGAGGGCGCGGGCGGCGGCGAAAGCCGTAGCTGGTATGAAAATCCGTTGGGCTTATGCCCGTGTGGGTTCGATTCCCACCGCCCGCACCAGCTATCGAGCAGGCTCCGACAGACCTATCGCACGATGGCAGGAGTCAGCTTCAGCGGATGCGCACGACCCGATTACAGGATTGAGAATCTCGGCGTTTAATGGCGGGAACGGGCGCGTAGCTGCCCGGCGGCTATCGAACCGACAGCAAACGGGAGGCGTTTGCGTCGATGAGCTACTTTCGCGCGTGGCGAGCCGCATAGCGGGCATCACGCGCCGCTTTCATTTCTGCTGCATTAGGGGGCTTCAAACGGATAGCTTTGAGCTCGGCCGCAGCCTCCGCTTCGGCAAGCTCGGCGGTCTTCGCCGCCGCTTTTTCGGATTTTGCCAATGCGCTAGCCGCGGCCTTAGCGGCTCGCTCCTCGGCGAGGATCTGCGCGCGCGCTTCCCACTCCTGGCGCTGTTCCGCTGCTCGGGCTTCGTCGACGGGGGGTTTGGCCTTCAGTTGATCCAGCGCCCTTTGCTTGGCCTTTGCGGCTGACGCTAAACGATCTTGAAATGAAGGATGTTTGAACGAGGTCACCAGTTGTCCTTGGAACTTGATACGCTGCGATTTATGCGGCGATTGCCCTGCTTTCAAGCTGGCGCTGACGAGGTTCGCTAGATCAAACCGGAGCTCTGGAACCGTCTCGGCAAAACCGAGAGGATTGCGGCGGCCCGCCCGAATTAGGGCGGCGGCTGGCGGGAGCAGACCCTCTCAGCCCGAACGTCGCCATTCGAACGGGAAGCCGTCCTACCGACGCCCCATTACGATTAAGCCCGCAATCATAGGCGGAACGTATATCAGAGGCCGATCTTTGCGAGGGCTGAAGCGAGCTCTGAATTCATCCCTGTGGCGTTGTCCGGAATCAGTCGGTTTAGGACTGTCTGCACTCGCTTTTGTGCCACCTGCAGCGCCTTGTGTCGCGTTTCGCGAGTTGCGTTGGTCCGCCATGATCGGCTCTCGCCAAGCAACGCCGACCACTTGGCCTCCTCAGCCGCGAGGATAGCCAGGGCAAGTCGCAGACCATCCCGTCGGCCGTGGGCGTAATCGTCGGACATCCTGTGCCTCCTTAGGCATTGGCTGGCATGTTGCCTAAGCTACCTGAACGACCGCAGCTTCCAGAATGGCACCAGCATTTTATGCGGTGATGCGCGGTGTTTGAGGGAGTCAGGCTACCGCCTCGACCCTGAGCCTTCGTCGAGCGCGGCGGCGATCCATCGCAGCGAGCGTCTCCTCGGAGCGTTTGCGCGCGGCCTCGTCACTGCTGCCGAGATCGCGCCGCAGCCAATTGGGCGTACGCGCAAGCCCTCCTGGATGGAGTCGTAAGGTCGGCGGACATTGGCAATCCTCGGGGCGACCGCGCTGAGCTCGGCGCGGCGACTCGATGACGAGACCAATGTTCCGTTCGAAAGGCAAGTCGAATGGAATGTCGCGCCTCACGCGAACAACATGACTCAGCGCCGAAAGCTCATCGTGGACTTCGCGCGGCGACCACGCCTTGTGCGCGTCGAAAGGCGCAAACGAGTGGATGACGGCACCCGCGAACTGTCGCACGGCTCGGTCCCCGCATCGACGTTACGAAGGAGGATGCACGTATTGCCGCGGTCACCGCATCGGTCTCGATGCCGCAACGCCTCGGCAATCAGGTCAGGCTCGCCGCCCGCCTGACCTCCACGCGGCAAAGAACGCAACCGCTAGAAACAGATCGCCGCAACTGAACGCGAAGGTGCCGGTTGCGGTGCGGCCGAGCGCCCAGAGGATCACGACCGGAATCCAAAAGCTCAGTTTGGCGATCACCGCGATCGGCATGAGTGCACGGTGCCGCTGCGGATCGCCGCCAATGGTCCAGTAAACCAGCTGAAAGCTCAACGCCGCGCTGATAAAGCCGTAAAAATATTCTGGTGCGGCGAGGTGTGCGGCGGGCGCCGCGACGCTAGTCTCAAGAAAATAAATCGGCGTTAGGATCAACGCTCCCCAGATGGCTGCCCCGCGGAATATCCATGCGATGGTGCGTTCACTCATATCAGCTTGCCTTTTTTGCGGCCGAGGCACTGACGAGTGCAAATTCAAGTAAGATCGTTGCGACCGTCGAGGGCGACCCGACTGGCGCGTCAGGTGATCGATTGCAACGGGTTGGACAGCGAAGCCTACTGCCGCGGCCGACGCCATTCTGCATTGGCGCTGGCATCTCGATGAAACGTGCGTGACAGTAATCGTTGCGCTTGCGTGCTCCCAATGCGGGGTCGTCCAGGGTCCGCCGGTCGGGCAACAGGCACTCCCTCGATGACACCCAGGAACACGCACCGCACAATATTCGTTGACGATTCGATTTTGAACCAAAGGAGCTCCCAATGCCTGATGCGCACGATATCGCCGTCGATGGCCCCGGCCTTCAAAACGTGTCCGTAAGCACCAAGGGAGTGCGCGCTCGTATTACCGAAGGTGCGGATCAAATTGCCCAAGTGGTCAGGGACAACCCCAAGACGGCCATAGCCGCTGGCGCCGCAATTGCCGCCGGCGCCGTCGCGGCCGCGGCGATCCCGGCCATTCGCGCGGCGAAGAAAGCGCCCGCACGGAAAAAGGCGCCTGGACGCAAGTAAGCGGGTGAGCTTCGAGCGGCCGATCGCCGCGGCGATCTCGCCGATGGAGGCCAAACTCGTCGACGCGCTGCCGACGGACTCCGGCTGGCAGTTCGAACCGAAATGGGACGGCTTTCGCTGTCTCGCGTTTCGCTGTGGCGACGCGATCGACCTTACGTCCAAATCGGGCAAGTCGCTCGCGCGCTTTTTCCCCGAAGT
>JACDGO010000071.1 GCA_013821585.1 Sphingomonadaceae bacterium | reverse complement strand
TAATATGTCCGATACCCGTCAATCGCTCGCCGACCTCGCCGCGCTGACCAACCAGCCCGCGCCGGTTCCCGCCCCCGTCGAAGGCGCGCCCGCGTCGGAAACCGCGGCCGAAGCCCCCGCCCCCACGAAGCCGGTTTCGACGATGCCGCTGCGCGAGAAGATCGTCGACGCGCAGGGCCGCGCCTATGCCACCGGCCGCCGCAAGGACGCGGTCGCGCGCGTCTGGCTCAAGCCCGGCACCGGCAAGATCACCGTTAACGGCCGCGACAGCGAAGTCTATTTCGCGCGGCCAACGCTGCGCCTCGTCATCAACCAGCCGTTCGGGGTCGCCGAGCGCGAGGGGCAGTATGACGTCGTCTGCACGGTCAAGGGCGGCGGACTTTCGGGTCAGGCCGGCGCGCTCAAGCACGGCATTTCGCAGGCGCTGACCAAGTTCGAGCCGGTGCTGCGCGCACCCGTCAAGGCCGCGGGTTTCCTGACCCGCGACAGCCGCACCGTCGAGCGCAAGAAATACGGCCGTGCGAAGGCACGGCGCAGCTTCCAGTTCTCGAAGCGCTAACTCTCACTCATCAATTTATCCAATTAAAACAGGCGCTTAGCTTACACTAGGCGCCTGTTTTCACATTCACAGGCTCTTCACAAGCACTTGATTTTCCGCCGGTTCCAGTTAACGTTTTGCACAGTTCCTTCACAGATTTCGTGGAGATGAGCGTTGAGCGAGAGCTTCTATCAGCAGGCACACCGCACAGCCAAAGGGCAGGTCATGCTGGCCATCGGCAGTCCGTGCGGGGTGCGGCCATCGCCTCAATCGGTGCCGCGAAGCGTCCGCAAAGAGGAACAGACAATAGCTTTGTAACCCATGATCCGGCGCTAACGTGATTGATAGAATGGGATTCTATCGATCATGGGCCGAGCCTGGCAGCCAGTACCAACCGACAACGTCGCTACGTTCGCTGACTATTGTGATAGCCAGGCGCGGTTGCCAGTAGCGTTTTTTCGGGTCCGAAAATACTGGACAGACCATAAATAAGGTATCATATACGCGACTTTAAACGCCCTTATGGTCGCGTATATGAGACATATCATGAGATCGACCGTTGCCGATACCCTTCCCGCCAAGGCGCGTCGCTCGCTTGAGAAGCTCGGGCGCGACATCGCCCTGGCTCGTAAGAAGCGGAGCCTGACGGTCATCATGATGGCGGAACGGCTCGGCGTCGCGAAAAGCACCTATCTTCGCGTCGAGAAGGGCGATCCGAACGCCGGAATAGGCATTTATGCGATGGCGCTATTCGTGCTTGGCGCCTCGGACAAGCTCGGCGACCTGCTCGACCCGGGCGGAGACGATATCGGCTTGCTGCTCGACGAAAGACGGATCCCGCAGCGGGTGCGGACTAGGAAGATACCAAGCTCCCTATGAGACGCACGATCGCGGTCCATCTCGGCGAGGAGCCGCGCCGCATCGGCATCCTCCATTATAATCAACAGGGGGGCCGGGAGAACGCGGCCTTCGAATATGAAGCCGACTGGCTCAATGCGCCCGATGGCTTCGCGATCGACCCGTCATTGCCGATGGTCACCGGCCCCCAATTCCACGCCAAGGCTCGGGACGGCTCCGTCTTCCACGGGGCGATCGCGGACACCGAGCCTGATGGCTGGAGCAAGCGTGTCATCCACCGCGATCATGCCAAACGCCGCCAAGAGGCGCAGCGCATCGGCGACGCGGTCGAGGCTCGGCGCCTCAATGACATGGATTTCCTGCTGGCCGTCGACGATGTCAGCCGGATCGGTGCGCTGAGGTTCGAAGACGAGGAGGGCGTGTTTCGCCGGGCGACCGAGGACGGAAGGCGCACCGCGCCGCCGCTAATCGAGCTTCGACATCTGCTCGCGGCAAGCCGGGCCGTCGAGAACAATACCGAGACCGCCGCCGACCTCGCTTATCTTCGCGGTCGGGGCACGTCGGTTGGCGGGCTGCGGCCCAAATGCACAGTGGTCGATGAGGAAGGCCGGCTCTCGATCGGCAAGTTTCCGAGCATAAGAGACGAAAGGGCGGTCACCAAAGGCGAGGTGCTGGCGCTCCATCTGGCGGCCAAGGCCGGGATTGATGCCGCTTCGGCCAGTCTGATCGACAGCGACGGCCTGTCCGTTGCTTTGATCCGCCGATTCGATCGTGCGGAGGCCGGCGGCCGGCTTATGTATGTGTCGGCCGCGACCATGCTGGGCCTGGAGGCCGATGACCAGGCCGAGCATAGCTATACCGAGATCGTCGATGCCTTGCGCCAGCATGGCGCGTCGCCCAACGAAGATATCGAGCAGCTCTGGCGGCGGATCGCGTTCTCGATTCTGATCACCAATGTCGACGACCATCTTCTCAACCATGGATTTCTTCACGCCGACCGCGGCCAGTGGCGCTTGTCGCCGGCGTTCGACGTCAACCCGTTCCCGGAGCGGCTGCGCGAGCTCAAAACATGGATCAGCGAGGAGACCGGCCCGCAAGCGTCGATCGAAGCGCTGATGTCGTCGATCGCATATTTCCGGATCGCCCCGGCGCGCGCGAAGGAAATATTGGGCGAGGTCGAGGCGGCGGTCGCCGGGTGGCGCGAGGGCGGCCGTTCGCTCGGCATGGACGATGTCGAGCTCGACCAATTCGCCGAAGCGTTCGAGCATGAAGAGCGCGGGGCAGCGCGGCGCGCTTCGTGAACGCGACGAATCTCAAATCAGATTAAGGAGACCAGGCCGCTCGCTTGAACCCCAAAAGCTCGCAAGGAAGCGATCCTAAAACCCAAAAATCACTCCGCGGCGCAGCGCTCGACCGGCTTCTTGAAGAGGGGCAAATCTCGCTCGACTCCCATGTCCGCGCGCGGAGGATCGCTGCCGCCGCAGCGATTGAGACCCGAACGAAAATCTATCTCGATACCAATTTCTGGATTCAGCTCAGGAAGGCGGAAAAAGGGTATTGGCTCGCCAGCCGCAGTCAGGCTGCTGACAGCGCTCAGGGATGGCGTGGTCGCGGGGCGGTTGCTCTGCCCACTGAGCGAAAGCGCGTTCATCGAACTGTTCAATCAGCAGGATTTGCACACCCGACGCGCCACTGCGCAGCTGATGGACGAGCTCAGTCTCGGCTACTGCCTCGCCGATCCCGAAACACGCATGGCGACCGAGGTCGCCCATCATTTTCACGAGCGGCTCGGCCACGATGTGCATTCGCTCGACGCGCTGGTCTGGTCGAAGGCCTCATATGCCCTCGGTGTCCTCCATCGCGTGCCGCCCGATTTCGTGCCGCACGATGTTGCACTCGCGATCCAGAAGGGTGTGTTCGACGAGACGTGGGAGGCCAGTCTCACGATGATCGTCGATACGATCGACGCGTCCCCCGTTCCCTCGAATGACGAATTGGAAGCGGCCGCGGCTCGACTGATCGCCGAAAATGACGCTCATGCCCATGAACTACGAAGTTTTCGGCAAGCGGTGAAGGCGGAAGTGCGAGGCGTGGCTGGCTGCTTCGATACCACGTTGAGGGAGGTCACACAGCGGCTCGAATGCCGTCTCGGTATCGTTGCTCCTCCCTCCGGGTCGGATGAGTGGCGCGCCATCCTCGACATGCTCGCGGCGGTCATTGCCGCCGAGCTCGATAAGGGCACGGAGCCAGGGCGACTTCCGAGCTTGGCGATCGAGGCTGCGCTTCACGCGTCAAACCGCTGGGACCGCCAGCGGCGTCTCGACGCCCATGACCTTCTGGACTTCCGTCATGCTGCGGCGGCGCTCGCCTATTGCGACGCGTTCTTCACCGAAAAGCCGCTGCGGACCATGATCGAGCAGAAACATATTGCACTTGATCGACGTTTCCGGTGCCCTGTCCGCGCGACTGTAGCCGAGGCAGTCGATTATGTCGAAACGCTGGGGGCAGTCCGATGAGTGCTGACCTTGCCGCCGAGATCGTCGCCCACGCCCGCGCCGACACGCTGCTCGACGCCATCTTCAACCAATATGGCCGCCACTGGTTCAAGGACGATGATCCGACGATAGCCGCTCTCGCAGAGCAGCATAATGAAGGCGCAATCGATCTCCTGGCCATCGTGACGCCGGAGTCGATCGAACCATATAGGGGTTCGACCTTCTTCAACGGCCAGCATGTCTCGCGCGCTAACTCTTACTCATCAATTTATCTAATTAAAACAGACGCTTAACGTATGTTAAGCGTCTGTTTTCGCATTCACAGGCTCTTTACAAGCACTTGATTTTCCGCCGGTTCCAGTTAGCGTTTTGCACAGTTCCTTCTCAGATTTCGTGGAGATGGGCGTTGAGCGAGAGCTTCTATCAGCAGGCTCACCGCCTCCGGGACGGAGCCATCATGGTGTACCGCCGCGGCGACACCAGCCAGCAGGTCTACCAAGGCTCGCCTTAAGGTGCCCGGCGTCAGCGGCTACGTCATCCGCTCCCTGAAAACGCGGGACTTACCGACCGCCCTCAACCAGGCCGAAGACATGTTCTACGAACTCCGGGCCGAGCAGAAGCTCGGTATGGATGTGAGGGTTTCCGGCAACCTCAAATTCAGGGAACTCTGGAAACGCTTCTACACCGCGCACGAGAGCGGGCTGTCGGTCCACCGACAGCGGCTGCACAAATTCATGTCCGAAAAATACTTCACCCCCTATTTCGGCGATGCCCGCGTCAACGACATGCCCGACGCCTTCGTCGAGCAATATTGGGATTGGCGCATCAACTTTCACAATCCCGCGAAGTGGGAGGAGGACGAGGACATCCCATCGAATGCCGCTCGCATTCCCGCCCAGAAGACCCTGGACATGGAAGCGGGGATGCTTCGGCAGATATTCCGCTGGGGCAAGCGCATCGGCTTTGTGAAGCGCGAACCCTGGGTGAAGGCCACGAAGGTCAAGCACACCAAAGGGGTAGAGCGCCGGCCGACCTTCGATGAGGGCGAGTGGAAGAAGGTCTACACCTTCATGCGCGAGTGGGTCAAAGAGGGCATGGTCTCGACCGCTGAAGATGGTGGCGGCCGGCTCCACCGCTCCGGCCCCAACGCAATGCACCGCTACCAGCGTGAGCTGCTACGCGACTATCTCCTCTTCATGGCAAACTCGGGTCTTCGTCCGAACGAAGCCCGCCAGCTATGTTGGCGAGACCTGCGGATAGAAAAGGACGTCGAAAATAAACCCGCGCTTGTCGTGGAGGTCGCTCCCACGACCAAAACCGGCGAGCGCACCGTCGTTTGCCGTGAGGGCACGCAAGCCTATCTGGACCGGCTCAGGAAACTCTCGCGTCATAGCGAGCCCGACGATCTCGTGTTCGGCGGTTACGACGGCAAGCCGGTGGAGAATTTCAACAAAACCTTTGCCAGCGTCCTGACCAGGCTGAAACTCCTGGACGACCGCTGGGGCAAGCGTAGAACGGTTTACAGCCTGCGGCATTTTTATTGCACCCAGTGCCTGCTGTCCGGAATACCGGTCCACATACTCGCCAAGAACATGGGGACCTCGATCACCTACATCGAGAAGCACTATAGCCATGTGCTGACCGTGATGCAGGCAAAGGAGCTGCGGACGAAGAAGTTCAAACGGACTACCTGACATCAGACGTGTGCCCCTGGCGCTCTTCATCGTCAGAGCGGCAGATGACGCTCCCACTTGTCAGCCATGAAGATGGCGGTCTTTTGAACGCAGCCTGGAGAGGCGGCGTGCCACCATCACAAAAACAGGCAGCGCGGCATCGGGCTCCGATGGCGCACGTGGCTTGCGAGGCTAGCCCCCCGGACTTTGAGCGATAAGCAGCGCTTTTTCGGAATTTACGGCTCTTAAATGAGAAAAATTCGGCAATTTGGCCTGTTACTCCAACCCTTATCTGCCTTTTCCCGCCATTTCGCATATCCTTAAAGTGGACTTTTTCGGAATTTTTCTTTCTTAAGTCTATAAAATTCGGTACAATGAGGCCGAAAGGCACCCTTAATGTCCGAATTTTCCGCCGCCACCTACCCAGAGGTCTTCGTGTCCAACACGGCCATATCCAAGGCAGTGTATGAGGCTGTCGAGCGTGGCGAGCTGCGCAAGATCGGCTCGCGCCTCTATACCCGCAATCTGATTGAGAATCCCGAGCGGCTTGTGCGACGAAACTGGTATCACCTGATCACCAGCTACTATCCCGACGCCCTGATCACAGATCGCACCGCCCTTGAAAACAAGCCCGCCGAGGATGGCTCTGTCTTTCTCATTTCCGAAAAGACGACCGAGACGCAGCTTCCCGGACTGATCCTGCGTCCCCGCCAAGGCAGGGGTGCGATCGAAACGGACAAGCCATTCATCGGCGGCGCACGGCTGACATCGACGCCGCGCGCCTACCTTGAGAACATGAAACCGTCGCGCGCGCGCGGCGGGCGGGTGCCGCGCACACTGACGCGCGACGAACTGGAACAGCGCCTTGACGCGCTCTTGCGCGGCCAGGGCGAAAGCGCGCTCAACAAGCTGCGCGATGATGCGCGCGCGATTGCAACGGACCTGAAGCTTGAGGCCGAGTGCGAGGCGCTGAATGACCTGATCGGGACTTTCCTTGGCACGCGAGAAGCCAAAACCGAAAGCGCCGTCGGCAAAGCGCGGGCCGCAGGGCATCCCTACGATCCCGACCGCCTGACCCTATTCGAAGCATTGTTCGGGGCGCTGCGCGAAGCCATTCCCACGCCGCGCCCTGCGTCGGCTGTGGCGGGCGAGGCCACAACTAATCTGGCGTTCTTCGAGGCCTATTTCTCGAATTTCATCGAAGGCACCGAGTTCAGCGTGGGCGAGGCCCGCGAGATCGTCTTCGAGGGCGCAATCCCGACCGAAAGGCCAGAAGATGCCCATGATGTGCTCGGCACCTTTCGCATCGTTTCCGATGCAGCGGACATGAGCACCCTGCCAGCGAGCAGCGAGGAATTTGAAGCGATCATGCGTCGTCGTCATGCCACCATCATGCAGGCACGACCCGACAAGAACCCCGGTGGCTACAAGACCAAGATCAATCAGGCGGGCAATACCAACTTTGTCGCCCCCGACCTTGTGAACGGCACTCTTGAGCGAGGCTTTGAGTTTTACCGTGCCTTGGAAGAACCCTTCCAGCGCGCTGTGTTTATGATGATCATCGTCAGCGAAGTGCATCCCTTCGCGGACGGCAACGGGCGTACTGCCCGCATCATGATGAACGCCGAGCTGGTCGCAGCGGGACAGGAGCGCATCATCATCCCGACCGCCTATCGCACCGATTACCTCGGCGCGCTTAAGGCCTTTTCCAAGAACGGCCTCACCACGCCGTTGATCCGGATGCTCGACATCGCTCAAAACTACACCGGCTCGATTGATTGGGGCACCTTTGACGGTGCCCGCGCCATGCTCGAAGAATCGAATGCTTTTGCGGAACGCGAGGGTGCGAAGCTCAGATACATCAGGACGTAGATCGGCATCTCAGCAGATCAAAAGAGCCCTATGGCCCCGGGGGAAAAGCTCCCGACCAGCGAGATGCATTGTCATTTCGCAGACGACACCCAACCATCTGCAACGCGCGTCTATAGACGCAAAGCTAAAATCCTGAGCGATCTGTGCGCGAAGCTGCCGTCGAAAGACTGCTGTACAAACAGCAGCTTTTAGGATCTCGTCGTGACTGATCGAACGACCGAATTTGGGCGTAAAGCCGAAAGTACAATCTCGCAGACTTTGGGAATGAGAGCGTCCAACTCTGTGTAAGTCAAAGTCGGGCGCGTCTATCGGGGGGCGATGCAGGTGTGCGAGCGTGGTGAAACTGGTAGACGCGCTGGATTCAAAAGCGATTTTGGCGCTCCGATGCCCTAAATAAACCCTTGAAATACGGCGTATTTAGGCCCATTCTTGCAATTGGATGAGCTAGCGCACTGCTAGCACAAAATAGCATCGGATTGCACGATGTCGGCGCGGCACTCGCTACTGGACAATAAGGTCCAGCTCTACATGCGGCCTAACAGTCCGGTGTGGCAGTGCTCGTGCTCAATCGCCGGACAACAGCGACGGACCTCGACCAAGGAGGACAGCCTCTCTCGCGCCAAGGACGTCGCGCGCGATTGGTATCTTGGCCTGATGGGGAAGTATCGCGCGGGGGAGCTGAAAGAGGGCGTTACTTTCCGCAAAGCGGCCGAGCATTTCGTCAACGAGTATGAAATCATAACGCAGGGCGAGCGCAACAAGGAATATATCGAGAGCCTAGCGATGCGCCTCCGCGTTCATTTGCTCCCATTCATGGGAGATCGTGTGGTGACGGATATAACCCCCGGCTTCGTCCAGGAGTATCGCGTCCACCGGATGACATCGCGGATCGACAAAAAGACCGGCCTGCCCAAGCGGCCATCGCGCTCAACGATGCACCACGAGATCATTACCTTGCGGCACGTTCTCAAAACAGCAAACC
>JACDGO010000070.1 GCA_013821585.1 Sphingomonadaceae bacterium | reverse complement strand
CCCTTCGCCGACGGGCTGATGGCGGCGGTCGAGGCGGGGGCGACCGCGGTGATCCAGCCTGGCGGCTCGATTCGCGACGACGAGGTGATCGCCGCCGCCAACGCGGCGGGGCTGGCGATGGTCTTCACCGGCATGCGCCACTTCCGCCATTAAGCGGCGCGGCGCCTAACTTGGCGAGTCGGGCGCGGTGCCCGGCACGGGGAGCTGCATCTCGCTGACCTCGTCCTTGTTCATGCGGAACAGGACGCGGTCCTCGGGGCCGAAGCCCTTGGTCCACAGGACCGCGCCGAATGCCCCCATGATCAGCGGGATGCCGATGATCAGCTCGGCCAGCGGCGGCAGGAACAGGCGCACCGGGATGCCAACTGCGATTCCCGCCGCGGCGGCCCACAACAGGTCGAACCGCCAGCCCGATACGCGGGCGCGAAGCGTCTTTGCGAGCAGCCGCGACTTGGCGATCGAGGCAAACCCGAGCGACAGGGTAAGCGCCACCGCCGGCCCGGTCGCCTGCCATGCCAGCGGCCAGCCCGCGCGGCGCATGGCGACGATCAGAACCGCCGACAGCGCGGCCTCGAGCGCCAGCATGGCGAGGCTGATGATCATGTTGCGGTGGCGCGCGACGTAGATCAGCGCCGCCTCGCTTACGACGGCGGTGGCGGCTGTGACCTCGGCGGCGAGGAGGAAGGCGAGCATCGCCGTGCCGCCAGTGAACTTGTCACCGACCAGTCCCATTACCGCGCGGCCGGGAATGCCGAGTGCGATCGCGATCCCCGCCTGCGCGGCGAGGATCCAGAAGCCGACCTGGCGAACCTGCTTGGCGACCCCGGAATAATCCTTGGCGGCGATGCCGCGCGCAATCGCGGGGCCGAGCACCGGCTCGAAACTGGTCTTGAGCTTGGCCGGGAGCGAGGCGACCTGCTGCGCGACATAATAGATGCCGACGTAGGTCGGCGACAGGAACAGCCCGAGGACCGCAATATCGATCCGCCGCGATCCCCATTCGACCGCGTCCGCGCCCGCGAGCGGAAGGTTGGCGCGCGCGAGCGCGATCAGCCGAACCGGCTCGGGCCGCCAGCCGCGCGCGATGCCATAGCTGCGGACCAGCGGCACGATCGACGCGATCAGCGCCGCCACCGTCGACAGCACATAGGCGATGATCAGCCCGTCGCGCGTCGAATAAAAGGCAAGTGCGAACGCGGCGATGCTGATCGTCCAGGGTTCGGCGAGCGCGCGCGCCTTGACCGTCGCGGCGATGTTTCCCTTGTAGGCGAGCGCCGCGAGCGCGATGTCCGACCCCACCCAGCCGAAGACCGTCAGCGGCAGCAAGCGGTCCATGCCGTTGATCGGGCTGTTCGGGAACAGCATTTCGGGGACGGCGATCAGCAGCGCCGCCATCACAGTCGCGCCGACCGCGCCGACGAGCAGCGCGTCCCACACGTCGCACACCGCCGGGCGTTCCGTCGTCGAAAGCTGCTGGGCGAGACCGCGCTTCAGCCCGAGCGTCGCCAGCTGCGCCGCGAACTCGACGACGATCGTCGCGTAGGCGAACCGCCCGAGCGCCTCGGCGCCGTACCAGCGCCCGGCGATGAACAGGAACGGCAGCCGCGCGGCGAGGCGGATGAGAAATCCGAAGAAGCTCGTCCGCCCGCCGCGCGCGAGCTGCGCGATGTCGTCGTCGGCGGTGGCGGCGGAAGCGCTAATGCGCCGCGCCCCAGCTCGCGCCGGTGCCGACCTCGACACCCAATGGCACGCTGAGCTCCACCAGCGGCGCGGCAGCGTTCGCCATGACGTCGCGGATCACAGCCGTCGCCGCCGCGACATCGCCCTCGGGAAGCTCGAACACCAGCTCGTCGTGGACTTGAAGCAGCATCCGGACTCCGTGCAATCTATGAGCTACGAGCGCATCGGGCATCCGGACCATCGCGCGTTTGATAATGTCGGCGCTCGTGCCCTGGATCGGCGCGTTGATCGCGGCGCGCTCGCTTCCCTGCCGCTCGGCCTGATTGGCCGACTTGATCCGCGTGAAATGCGTCTTGCGGCCGAACAAGGTCTCGGTGAAGCCGGTTTCACGGACGTGCTCGAGCGTTTCGGCGATGTAGCGGTTGATTCCGGGGAAGCGCTCGAAATAGCGGTCGATCATCGCCTGCGCCTCGTCGGGCGTCACGCCTAGCCTTCCGGACAGCCCCCAGCGCGAAATGCCGTAGAGGATCGCGAAGTTGATCGTCTTGGCGCGTCCGCGCGTGTCGCGGTTGACCTCGCCGAACAGCTCCATCGCGGTCAGCGAATGGATGTCGTCGCCGTTGGCGAACGCCGCCTTGAGCGCGGGAACCTCGGCCATGTGCGCGGCGAGGCGCAGCTCGATCTGGCTGTAGTCGGCGCTCAAGAGGACGTTGCCCGACTCGGCGACGAACGCGTCGCGGATGCGGCGGCCGTTCTCGGTTCGGATCGGGATGTTCTGGAGGTTCGGGTCGTTCGACGACAGCCGCCCGGTCTGCGCGCCGATCAGGCTGTAGCTGGTATGGACGCGCCCGGTCACGGGGCTGATCTGCTGCTGGAGCGCGTCGGTATAGGTCGACTTGAGCTTCGCCACCTGCCGCCAGTCGAGCACTTTCTGCGCGATAGGCACACCCTGCGCGGCGAGGCGGTCGAGTTCGTTCGCGTCGGTCGAATGCGCCCCCGCCTTGCCGCGTCGTCCGCCCTTCAGCTCCATCTTCTCGAACAGCACCTCGCCCAGTTGCTTGGGGCTGCCGATCGCGAACTTGTGGCCGGCGAGTTCGTGGATCTCAGTCTCGAGCGCCGCCATCTGGTAGGCGAATTCCGACGACAGCCCCTTCAGCTGCTCGCAATCGACCTTGACGCCCGCGCGCTCCATCATCGCGATCACCGCGACCAGCGGCCGGTCGACGCGCTCGTAGACGCGCGCCGCGCCTTCCCGGGCGATGCGCGGTTTCAGCTTGCGCCACAGCCGGAGCGTGACGTCGGCGTCCTCGGCGGCGTAGCGCGTCGCGTCGCGCAGCGGCACCTGGTCGAAGCACAGCTGCCCCTTGCCCTTGCCGCACACCTCGGTGAACGCGATCGGCGTGTGGTTCAGCATGCGCGCGGACAAATCGTCCATGCCGTGGTTGAAATGCTTCCCCGCGTCGAGGTTGAAGCTCATCACCAATGTGTCGTCATAGGGCGCGATGTGGATGCCGTGCCGCGCGAGCACGCTGGCATCGTATTTGAGGTTGTGGCCGACCTTCAGCACCGACCGATCGGCCAGCAGCGGCCGCAGCCGGTCGATCGCGCCAAGAAAATCGATCTGCGGCGGCTTTTCCGACAGCAGGTCGCTGCCGCCGTGCGCGAGCGGGACGTAGCAGGCGCGGCCCGGCCCGGTCGCGAGGCTGAAGCCGATCAGCTTCGCCGCGCACGCGTCGAGCCCGTCGGTCTCGGTATCGACCGCGACGACGCCCGCCGCGGTCGCTTCGGCGATCCAGCGGTCGAGCGCGTCGATCTTCGTCACGCATTCATAGGCGTCGAGGTCGAAAGGCGTCTCGTCGCCGCCATCCTCGGCCGGCGCGGCGGTCGCCGCGACCGGCGTCGAACTCGCGCCGAGCTTGGCGAGCAGCGCGCGAAAGCCGTGATGGTCGAGGAACGCGCGCAGCGGCTCCTCCGGAATGCCCTTCAGCGCGAGGCCGTCGAGCGGTTCGGGCAGCGGCCGGTCGCAGACGAGACGAACGAGCTCGCGGCTGAGGCGGGCGTTCCCGGCATGGTCGATCAGCGATTGCTTGAGCTTGGGTTTGGCGATCGCGTCGGTCGAATGGAGCACGGTCTCCAGGTCGCCGAAGGTCTGGATGAGCTGCGCCGCGGTCTTCGCGCCGATGCCGGGGACGCCGGGGACATTGTCGACGCTGTCGCCCATCAGCGCGAGCACGTCGCCCAATTTTTCGGGCGGTACGCCGAATTTTTCGATCACCTCGTCGCGGCCGATGCGGCGGTTGTTCATCGTGTCGAGCAGGTCGAGGCCCGGTTCGATCAACTGCATCAGGTCCTTGTCGGACGAAACGACCGTCACTTGCCAACCCTCGGCGAGCGCGGCCTTCGCATAACAGGCGATGATGTCGTCGGCCTCGAGTCCTTCCTCCTCAATGCAGGGGATCGAGAAAGCGCGCGTCGCGTCGCGGATCATCGGGAACTGGGGCACAAGGTCTTCGGGCGGCGGCGGGCGGTGCGCCTTATACTGGTCGTACATCTCGTTGCGGAACGTCTGGCTCGACGCGTCGAGGATCACCGCCATATGCGTCGGCCCGTCCGCCGCCTCGAGTTCGGCAGCGAGCTTCCACAGCATCGTCGTATAGCCATAAACCGCGCCGACCGGCTCGCCATGCTTGTTGGTCAGCGGCGGCAGCCGGTGATAGGCGCGAAAGATATAGCCCGAACCGTCGACGAGATAGAGATGGGGGGAAGGCATCGGACGCGGTTTAGCAGGGCGCCAAGGCGATGCCACCCCGCCGCTGGAGGAGAGTTGATGGCCGAAAAGTTCGAACGGCACCGTCAGGCCTGGACGTCCGACGAGATTCAAAAGCTGCACCGGCTCGCGGGCAAGGGGATGTCGCTCCGCGCGATCGCCAAGGCGCTGACGCGCAGCGAAGAGTCAATCCAGACGCGTGCGCGGGCGGATGGGCTAAAGGTCAGCAAGCTGCGCTAGTGCGCGGCTTGCGCACCGCGCTTCAGCCCCGACGCCGCGAGCTGGGCGTCGATCATCGCCAGCAGCCGGTCGAGCCCCGCCTGGTCCCGCGCCTCCGCCCGCGTGACGAGTACGTCCTGCGTGTTCGACGCGCGCAGCAGCCACCAGCCATCGGGCGTCGAGACGCGCGCGCCGTCGGTGCGGTTCACCTCCGCGCCCTCGGCCTCGAGCCGGTCGAGCACTTCGTCGACCACGGCGAACTTGCGCGCCTCGTCGACCTGGAAGCGCATCTCGGGCGTGTTGACCATCGCCGGCATCGCGTCCTTGAGCGCGGTCAGCGATCCGCCGAGCAGCCGCACCGCACCGATCAGGCGCACTGCGGCATATTGCGCGTCGTCGAAGCCGTAATAGTCGTGCGCGAAGAAGATGTGCCCGCTCATCTCGCCGGCGAGCGGGCTGCCCGTCTCGCGCATCTTGGTCTTGATCAGGCTGTGCCCGGTCTTCCACATCAGCGGCGTCCCGCCGAGCTCGCGCACGCGGTCGAACAGCGCCTGGCTCGCCTTCACATCGGCGATGATCGTCGCGCCGGGGTCTTCGCGCAGGATCGGCTCGGCGAGGATGCTCAGGATCTGGTCGCCCCAGACGACGCGTCCCTCGCCGTCGATCGCGCCGAGCCGGTCGCCGTCGCCGTCGAACGCCAGCCCGAAATCGAGATTTTTGTCCGCGACCAGTTTTTTCAGGTCGGCGAGGTTCTTTTCCTCGGTCGGGTCGGGGTGGTGGTTTGGAAAGCGCCCGTCGATTTCGGTGAAGATCGTGTGGTGCTCGCCGGGAAGCAATTTCACGAGTTTCTCGATCACCTCACCCGCGGCGCCGTTGCCAGCGTCCCAGCCGATCCGGAACGCGCCGCCCGAATAGCCAGCGATCAGCCGCGCGACATAATCGTCAATGATGGTGTAATCCGAGACCGCGCCGGTTCCCTCCTCCCAGTCGCCGCTTTCGGCGAGCGCGGCGAGGTTCTGGATGTCCGCCCCGAAGAACGGCGCGTGTGCGAGCACCATCTTGAAGCCATTATATTCGGCCGGGTTATGGCTCCCGGTGATCTGGACGCCGCCGTCCACCTCGAGCGTCGCTTCGGCGTAATAAAGCATCGGCGTCGGTCCGAGGCCCACGCGCACAACGTCAACGTCGCTTTCACGCAAGCCCCGGACGAGCGCGGCTTCAAGCGCCGGCGACGACATCCGCCCGTCATAGCCGACCGCCGCGCGCGTGCCGCCGTTCCGCCTGACGCGCGTGCCGAAGCCGCGGCCTATCGCATAGGCGTCCGCCTCGCCCAGGGTTTCGCCGACGATTCCGCGGATGTCGTATTCGCGCAGCGCGGTGCGGTTGAAGCGATGGGTCATGGGGCTCCTTGCTGAAGGTCGTGCAGCGCTAACGGGACGCGGGTGAGCGAGTTCCCGCTACCTCAGCATCGCGTCGCGCGCGCGGTTGATTTGCGCGGCGAGCTCGGCGCTGCCACCCGCGTCGGGATGGACCCTTGCGATCAGACGACGGTGCGCGTCGGCGACCGCTCCGGCGTCGGCGTCGGGTGCGACGCCGAGCAACTTCGCCGCCGCGTCGCGCGGCATCGCCTTGACCGAAGCCCCGCTCTTCAAGAGCCAGTAAAGCGCGCCGAGCAGCGCGAGAAACAGCACGAACTTCACAGCGACAGCGCCCGCTGCGGTTCGATGTCCTCGCTGCCGGGAAGCGCGAAGCCCGCGACCATCTCGCGCAGCTCCTGCCGCGCGGCGATATGGCTCAACCCGACATGCTCGATCGCGCCGACATCAAGCAGGGTCAGCCCCTTGGGGAATAGCTCGCGGTAGATCACGCGTTCGCCGAGGCCCGGGATGACGCGAAACCCGACGCGCTTCGACAATTCGGCGAGCGCGGCCGCGACGCGGCGCATATTGTGCGCCTCGAGGTGCTGGAGGCGGTTTCTCAGGATCACCCAGTCGACCGTGCCGCCGTCGGTCTTCGCGCGCACCTTGCGCAGTTCCCAGATCAGCTCGGCGTAAAAGCTCGGGCGCTTCACCCGAAACGTCTCGGCGTCGACCTGACCGATCAGGTCGAGGTCGACGAAGCTGTCGTTGATCGGCGTGACGAGCGTGTCGGCGAGCGAGATCGCCGCGCGGCCGAGCGGATCGTCGCGCCCCGGCGTGTCGATGACGAGATAATCGGCGTTTTCCGAAAGCCGCGCGACCGCTGCGGCCAGCCCCGCTTCGCTCATGTCTTCGAGCACCAGATAGTCGGGCTGCGGTAAATCAACCGCGCGGCGGCGCATCGTCGCGGCGCGATTGTCGAGATAGCGCGCGAGCGTGCGCTGCCGCGTGTCGAGGTCGAGCGCGCCGACCCGGTGCCCGCTCGCGACCAGCGCAACCGCGGCGTGGACGGCGGTCGTCGACTTGCCCGTGCCGCCCTTTTCGTTGGCGAAGACGATGCGATGCGCGCGTCCCGGCATGGTGCGGCCGATCCCCCTTGATTCTCCGGCGTCGCCCGCGCCAAGGCGGGAGCCTTCGCCGTCTTATCGGAGGGCCGGAAGCCGTGCAAATCATCCGCGAACTTGGTCGCCTGCGCAGTGCGCGCGCCGCGCTCGACGGGCGCGTCGCGCTCGTCCCGACGATGGGCGCACTCCATGCCGGCCATATGAAGCTGGTCGAGGAGGCGCGGGCGACGGCGGATCACGTTGTCGCCTCGATCTTCGTCAACCCGCTGCAATTCGGCGCGAACGAGGATCTGTCCCGCTATCCGCGCCGCGAAGAGGCGGACGCGGCGATGCTGGCCGATGCGGGCGTTGCGATCCTGTGGGCGCCCGACTCAGCGACGATGTATCCGACCGGGTTCGCGACGAATATTTCGGTCGCGGGCCTCGGCGACACGCTCGACGGCGCGCACCGCCCGGGCCATTTCGACGGAGTCGCAACCGTCGTCGCCAAATTGTTCGGGCAGGTGCGGCCCGACGTCGCGCTGTTCGGCGAGAAGGATTGGCAGCAGCTCGCGGTCGTGCGGCGGATGGCGGGCGACCTCGATCTTGGCGTAGAGATCGTCGGTGTGGCGACGGTCCGCGACGCGGACGGTCTCGCGCTGTCGTCGCGCAACGCGTATCTTTCGGCGGCGGAGCGCACTTCTGCGCTAGCGCTCCCGGAGGCGCTGGCCGGTGCGGCAGCGGCGATCGAAGCCGGTGACGATGTCTTGGCGGTGCTCGGCAACGCGCGAACGCGGCTCAGCGACGCGGGCTTCGCCATCGACTATATCGAACTGGTCGATGCAGCGCTTTGTCCGGTAACCACCTTCGCGCACGGTCTCCGCCTGCTCGCCGCCGCACGCATCGCAACGACGCGCCTGATCGACAATATCGCGGTCGGCTGATGCGGCGTTAACCATTTGTTGAAACCATTTCGCCGAAAGTCCGGTCCGACAAGACGTCAACGGGGGTTCTGGGCAAGATGGCAAGCAGCTTCAAGAGCGGGTTTTTCCTGATCGAAAGCCGGATGCGCGATGCGGCACTCGGCGATCCGCGCGCCTATTACGAGCTCGGCATCGCCTATTCGAGCGGATCGGGGGGCGTCGATGTCGACCTGATCGAGGCGCATAAATGGTTCAACCTCGCGGCGCTCGGCGGCAACGACCGCGCGCAGGCCTGCCGCGCCGAGATTGCCGAAGACATGTCGGCGCGCGAGATCGCCGAGGCCCAGCGCCAGGCGCGCGCCTGGCTCGGCGCGACGACACGGCGCGCCGCCTGAAGCCTTCGGTTCAGGATTGGAGTATCGCCGATCGCCGCCCTATATAGCGGCGATGCATGACC
>JACDGO010000069.1 GCA_013821585.1 Sphingomonadaceae bacterium | reverse complement strand
AGGTATAGCCGCCCACGTGATACATCGCGTCCTCGACGCGGACGTGGCGCGCGTCACGGCCGATGACGATCGCGATCTCCCCCTCGAAATCGTACGTCTCCGAAATCCTAGTGCGGACGAGCTCGGCGCCATCGGGAACAAGCGTGTCGTGAAAACGGGTGAAGATCGTCGGGTTCGGCGCGACCTCCAGCTTGATTTCGCCGACATGGTCGCGATAATTCATGCCGACGCACAAGATCTTGGCGCGCGGGTCAATCGGAACGGCGAGCCTGACCGACGAAAGCAGTACCGACTCGCCCGCGCTTGCCCGCAATCCGTCGAGCTCTCGGGTGCTGCGCTTCGACAGCGAGAATGGCGCGTCCGCGGCCGCGCCTACGCGCCAGCCGCCGACGATGTGCACGATGTCGCCGTCGAGCAGGCCTTCGCCCGTCTCGCCTTCGCGCTCAACTTTCACCAGTTTCACGTCATCTCCCTCGTTGCGCCAGCCGCGCGATCAGAATTTAATGAACCCGTCTTCGGGCGGCTTGTCGGAGATTTTGCTGTTGTTCTCGAAGCAGGAGGCATCGTCGAGAATCTGCCAGCGAGGGTCGGTCTTGCGCGTCCAGATGTTGGTCGTAGTCACCGGCTCGGTGAAGGCTTCGTCGTCATAATCGGTCACGGAGAAGTGCAGCGTGTCCGGCGCGACGCGCCGGATCGACCAGCGCAAATGCCCCTTGTCGCTGATCGGATGTCGCAAGGAGTCGAGCGAGGATTGACCATTTAAGGCGACCGTATCGACGAATAGCGTGTCGCCGACCCAATAGCCAATCGAATGGCCGTTGAAGCTAGGCGCGATATCTTTGGGATGCCCGCGGCCGTCAGTCCAAATCATGATCGGGACCGTGCTGTTCAGGAAAATTGTCACTTGTCCAGGTGTCTGGACGATTTCGTCGGGATAGACTTTGGACACGAGCATGCGCGGCAAGCCGAATGGACGGCACCGCGCGCTGGTGTCGGCCAGCGCCACGCCTGCCCGTTCGGCCGCCGCGCGCTCGTCGGCTATTTTCTTATAGGCCGGAGTATAGGGTAGGGGCCAAGGCGCCCAGTAGGTCTCCGGGCGCCCGTCTGCTGGCCCCCGATTGGGCGCCGGCTGTTCGCCCGGGATACCGGTCTGGCTGCCGAGCCACAGCCCCGAGATGTCGGGCACGCCTTTATCTCCATAAAGTGATACCCCGGCCGGGGGCCATGTCGGCCCGTCCGCCGCTCGCGTCGCGGGAGCAATCATCGACGCGGCGAGCGCCGTGAGGCTCATCAACATGACTTTGTGTCTCATGTCTGGTCTCCGAAAGGGAAGGCGCGGCGCTTGGAGGCTATCGCTTCATCCGCTCGCCCAATGTTCTGCCGTCGGCCAAGCGGACGGCGTTGATGGAACCGCCCTTTTGGCCGCTTTTTAGCGGTGATACATAGATTGTCACCTTGTCGCCCGGAGCCATTGAGCCCTTGGAAAACCCTTGGCGGCGCATCAGGCCTGGGTTTCCGCCTTCGATACTGTATTTCGTGCCGTCCGAACCCACGGCAAAAAGCCAAGTGTGCGGGCTTGTCCATTGCCACTCCTTGACCGTGGCGTCCTTCAGCTCGATCTCCTTGTTCTTGTCGAACATCGCGAACGAGTGATGCGCAGCGGCCGGCGCGCCGGCGGCGACGGCGGCTCCTGCGGCAATAGCGAAAATGGTCTTCATCGAACGTTCTCCTTTAGTCGGATTGCCGGGCGGCCCCGCTCAGCGGACATAGGCCTCGGGATGATAATCGGTCTTCGGCGTGCACAGAAATTCCTTCGGCGACCAAGCCGGGTCGTCGAGTGCCGCGTAGGTGACGACGGTCTTCATCGGCCCGGTGAACGCGATTGGATCGGTTAGCGTGATCTCGACCCGCAGCGTCTTCGCATCAACGCGGTGAAAACGTTCGACGATCTTTAGCGCGTCGCTGTGCGGAACGCCGGTGCCGTCGATTGGGTAATCCTTGAACCCGACCACCTCAGTGACGAGATCCGCGCCTTCGTAACGGCCGATCGCATTGCCGTTCGAAAAGCCCTCCAGATCGGCGGGCTTGGGCAGGCCGGGGCCGGCGAGCCAGATGCGGCGCACAGGCGCGAGTTCGCGATAGAGCATCACGCGACCCGGTGTTTGGATGATTAGCAGCGGCCCGTTGGTGCCGCTCATGAACCGCGGCATGCCCGGCGGCAGGCAGCCCTGAACCGGGTCGTCGGCGCGCCCACCCGCGGCGGCGTCGGCGACGCGCTTGTGCCAGATCGCTTCGAACTGGGGCTTGAGCGGCGGCGGCCACGGCAGCCAGCCTTCCTTGCTGCCTTGGCCGACGCCCTTGTCCGTGCGCACCCACAGGCCGCTGATGTCGGGCGCCTTGGCGTCACCGTGCCAGCTAAGCTTGCTCGGCGGCGTGACCGCCGGCGCTTGCGCGAGCGCGGGGTTGGCCATGGCAAGCAAAAAGCTCGCAGCCATTCCGATGCCCGCTCGCACCCTAGGACCAGTCTTCATCGCGCTTCCTCTCGCTGGGGGGCCGTCTGCTCGGCCTGTAGCGCGGCGTGAAGCACGCGGCGCCCTTGAACCGGTCCTGTATCGATCCCCAGGATCACGCCGGGGTCCATCGAACCGACCGCGGCGCTCTCGATCTGCTGGGCCTCGAGCACGGTCTTGTCCTGGTCGAAAGTCTCAACAATCGACTGGCGGATCACGCCGGTAAGCGCATCGTCGTCGAGCCGGATGTTGCGGGCGTGCGCCCAGAAATAATGACTCGACCGCTCGTTCTCGGGAGTGATGAGGTTGAGGATGCGGGCTTCGAACCCGCTCGCGCGGTCCGCGGTGCCGGCGGGCACCGCGCCGACCTCGATCACGCAAAATCCCGGAGGCGTGTAGAAGGTCGTGTGCCATCGGTCGATGCGCCCGCTGAACCCGGCGAGCGAGACGAACTGCGGCGGCGCTTCGGCACTTGCCATGTCGCGATGCGCGCGCACCGTCTTCTTGTCGACGATGCTGACCGCGACCGGGGATTCGGCGACCGCTTCGTTGCCGATCGTTTCGGGGTGGACGAACGTCTCATGCGAAAGGTCAAGTAGATTGTCGATGAGAAAGCGATAGTTCGCCGCGACATGGTGATAGCCCTCGGCGACCGCCCATTCCGCGTGGTGCATCCAGTGGAAATCGGGGACGAGCGCGGGATCAGCCTTGTAGGGATCGCCCATCCAGATCCACACGAACGTATAGCGTTCGACGGTCGGGAAGACCGGCACGCGCGCTTTGGCGGGAACGATCTTCTGCCCCGGAATGCCGACGCACCTGCCGGTCGCGTCGAAGCGCATGCCATGATAGCCGCACTGGACGATGTCGCCGTCCAGCCGGCCGAGCGACAGCGGCACGTAGCGATGCGGGCAGCGATCCTCCATCGCTACGACCTCGCCTGCCCCGGTCCGATAGAGGAGGACGCTGCGGCCGACGAGGCGGCGCTTAAAAAGGCGATGCTCGATCTCGGACGAATAGGCGGCGACCTGCCAGCAATTGCTCAGGAAAACGGCGTCTTGTCCGCATGTGGGATCGTGCGCGCCGGTCATTCGCGCTGGCTCTCGGGCATACGCACTACCAGACCGTCGAGCGCCGGGCCGACTTTGATTTGACACGACAGCCGGGAATTGGGCTTGGCGTGCTCGGCGAACTCAAGCATCCCTTCCTCCATGTCGCACGCAGGGCCGATCAGAGCCTGCCAGTAGTCGTCGATATAGACCTGGCAGGTCGCACACGCACAGGCGCCGCCGCATTCCGCGTCGATACCGGGAATGCCGTTGTTCACGGCGCCCTCCATCACCGAATCATCATGGGGGACATCAACCGCATGCTCGGTCCCGTCGAACTCGACATAGGTGATGCGCGCCACCGCCTATGCCTCGGCGGGGATGCGGAACAGCGCTTCGGCATTCGCATGGGTGATCTTGCGCATCGCGTGGTCGCTCAGCGGAGTGGCGCGGATGAACGGTACCGCTTCGGCGGTCTGCTCGTAGGGATAGTCAATCGCGAACATCACCCGGTCTTCGCCGAACTGGTCGAGGCAGAATTGCAGCGGCGCGTCGGTCATCATTCCGCTGGTCGTTATCCAGAAGTTCGTGCGGAAATAGTCGCTGGGAAGCCGCTCGAGCCGCTTCATGCCGAGTGGCTCAAGGCCGCCGCGCCGCACGATGTTCTGGTAACGGTTGTCGAGCCGGCCGAGCCAGAACGGGATGCCCTCGCCGAGATGCCCGAGGACGATCTTGAGCGTCGGGAAGGCGTCGAACACGCCGCCCATGATCATCCGCACCGCGTGCAACGAAGTGTCGGCGCCGAAGCCCCACAGCGCGCCCATCATCCCGTAGCACGAATAGGGCTCGATCATCGCGTCCGACGGGAAAGTCGGGTGAAGATAGATCGGCGCGTCGTGCGCGACTGCGGCCTCGAAGATCGGCCAGAATTTCGGGTCGTCGAGATATTCGCCGTGGGTATGCGAGTTGATGATGATGCCGCCGAGCCCAAGCTCGCCCATCGCCCGTTCCACCTCGCGCGCGGCGCGCGCCGGATTCTGCGGCGCGATCGCGCCGAGCCCCGCGAAGCGGGTCGGGTGCCGCCCGATGGCGTCGGTGAGCATGTCGTTGGCCAGCGTCGCCAGTTCGGTCCCAAGCGCCGCGTCGAACGCCTGCACGCCGGGGCCGGTGATACTCAGCAGGTGCATGTCGACGCCGTGCTCGTCCATCTCCGTGAGCCGGTAGTCGAGATCGGTCAGCTGCCGGACCGCCTCGGGCTTACGGTAATAGATGGATAGGTAGCGCGAGACCGCCGTATCGACCGATTGCGTGAGCTTGAGGAATTCGTCAATATATTCGACCGGCGCGAACGCTTCCTCGGTGGCGATCAGGCGCATGTTTACAGGCCCACGGCCCGGCTCGTGCGGATGGCGTCTATCGCCAGCATCATCGCATCCTCCTGCACTTTTGTCAGGGCGGTTCATCCGCTCGTTACATACCGAAGCGCGCTACGTAACGATGGCGCCTAAGGGCAGAGGATAAAAACCGACGCGTGATGCTCTTGGGGCATCGGAAGGCACGGAGCCTCTTCCAAGATGGACGCTGCGGTCGCGATGAGCTTTTCTGGAGCGCGGGAATCGAGGGCTTGACGGGATACGCAAACGGCATCGGGCCAAGTGCGCTGCTATCTGGGAAGCGCGCGGCTCTCGCCTCATACCCCCGCGACGCTGGCGCACCATGACCGACGGACGATGGAGGGAATTCGATGACCGCAATCGCCCTCGACGTGCGCCGCGACACGCTCGTCGCGCTCGATGCGCTCGATACGCGGCTGCGCTGGCTCTCCGCGTGGACGGTGCACAACGCCAATCACATCCGCCCGAAACGCGACGGGCTTAAGGTCGGCGGGCACCAGGCGTCATGCGCGTCGATGACCGCGATCATGGCTGCGCTTTACTTTCACGCGTTGCGCCCGCGGGACAAGGTCGCCGTCAAGCCGCACGCGGGGCCAGTGCTGCACGCGATTCATTATCTGCTTGGCAATCAGTCACTGGACCAGCTCCAGCGCTTTCGCGGCCTGGGAGGCGCGCAGAGCTATCCCTCGCGCACTAAGGACAAGATTCCCGTCGACTTCTCGACCGGCTCGGTCGGGCTGGGCGTTGCCGCGACCGCGTTCACAAGCCTCGTCCAGGACTATCTAATCGCGCACGGCGCGCTGGCGGAAAGCGACGCAGGACGGATGATCGCGCTCATGGGCGATGCCGAGCTCGACGAGGGCAATATCTACGAATGCCTGATCGAGGGCTACAAGCACGATCTGCGCAATTGTTGGTGGATCGTCGACTACAACCGCCAATCGCTCGACCACACCACCGCCGACCGCATGTTTCGGCGCTTCGACGACATTTTCGAAACGTGCGGCTGGCGCGTACTGACGCTCAAATACGGCAAGCGCCAGCAGGCGGCGTTCGCCAGGCCCGGGGGCGCGTCGTTGCGCGAGTGGATCGACAGCTGCCCCAACGCCGAATTCGCGGCGCTGACCTATCAAGGCGGAGCCGCCTGGCGCGCGCGGCTGCTCGCAGGCATCGGCGGCCAGCCCAATGTCGCGAAGCTCCTCGAAAGCTATGACGACGCCGCGCTCGCCGATCTGATGACAAACCTCGGCGGGCATTGCGTCGAGACGCTGGTCGAGGCTTTCGATGCAGCCCAGGACGATCGTCCGACCTTTTTCATTGCCTATACGATCAAGGGCTTCGGCCTGCCGCTCGCGGGGCACAAGGACAACCATTCGGGGATGATGAACCCGCCGCAGATCGCGCAGCTGCGCGAGAGCCTCGGCATCGCGGAAGGGGCGGAGTGGGAGCCTTATGGGGGACTTGGCGACAACGCCGCCGCCGAATTGAAGTCGTTCGTCGCGACCAGCGCGCTCGCGGCGAAGCCCGGCGAGCATCGCGCCGCAGCGGTCCCGGTTCCCGCGCGGCTTCCCGTCCCCGATGGCGACGAGCAGTCGACGCAAAGCGCGTTCGGCCGTATCCTGCTCGACATTGCCAAATCGGGCGAGCCGCTCGGCGACCACATCGTCACGACCGCGCCCGATGTGACGCAGACCACAAACCTCGGCGGCTTCGTCAATCAGCGCGGGCTATTCCGCCGAAGCGAGCTCGCCGACGTGTTCCGCGACGCCAAGATACCATCGGCGCAGAAATGGGCGGGGCACGCCGCGGGGCAGCATATCGAGCTCGGCATCGCCGAGAACAACTTCTTCCTGATGCTGTCGTCGCTCGGCCTCGCCGCGCCGCATTTCGGCACGCGGCTAATTCCGGTCGGAACCGTCTACGACCCGTTCATCGCGCGCGGCCTCGATGCGCTCAATTACGCCTGCTATCAGGACGCGCGTTTCCTGCTGGTCGGAACGCCGTCGGGCCTGACGCTCGCGGCCGAGGGTGGCGCGCACCAGTCGATCAACACGCCGCTGATCGGCATGGGGCAGCCGGGCCTCACTTACTATGAGCCCGCGTTCGCCGACGAACTCACGCTGATGATGCGCCACGCGTTCGAGCGGATCCAGGCGGACGATGGCGGCTCGGTCTATCTGCGGCTTACGACACGGTCGATCGCGCAAGAGGAACGCGCAAACGACGATTGGGAAGTCGGTGCGCTCGCGGGTGGCTATTGGCTTAGAAAACCCAGCCCCGGTGCTGAGGCCGCGATCGCCTTCAGCGGCTCGGTAGCACCCGAAGCGCTCGATGCGTGGGAGCAGCTCAAGGACGATTTGCCCGGTCTTGGGCTGATGAACATCACGTCGCCCGACATGCTGCACCGCGGATGGTCGGCGCGCCGCGCCGCGCGCTGGACGGGAACGCCGCCCGCGCCGTCACATGTCGAGACCCTGCTATCGCCGCTTTCGCGGCGCGCAGGACTGGTCACGATACTCGACGGCTCACCTGGCGCGCTGTCGTGGCTTGGCGCGGTTCGGGGGATGCGCGTGAGCCCGTTGGGCGTCGACCGCTTCGGCCAGACTGGCGATCTTCCCGACCTGCACCGCGCCTACCGCCTCGACGCCGACGCGATCATCGACGCAATAGCCGAGCTGTTCTTGTGGGAGGGATGACCTCGATGCGAGATTCGGCGAACCCAGTGGCCCTCGACGCGCCGAACTGGCTGCGCGACGCTTGGTGGGTCGCGGCGCTCTCGGCCGAACTCGGCGCGGCGCCGCGTCGGCGCTGGACATTCGGCCAGCCAGTGCTTCTCGAGGGCAAAGCGATACTCGAAGCGACCGAGGCGATGGTGCGCCGCGAGGTCCGCGGGCGCGACTATATCGACATCTCGACGGCGTGCGATCACGCCGGGATCGAGGCGCGTCGGCGCGTCGAGCGTCTCGTAAAGGTCAAAACCGATGCCGCCTGAGGCCGCCGACCGGTTCGCCATCCGCGAGGCAATCGAGAACTGGATGATCTGGCGCGACAGCGGCGACTGGGAGCGCTTCACGACCCTGTGGCATCCCGAGGGGCGCATGCACGCGACCTGGTTTCAGGCGAGCGCGACGGATTTCATCGCGCGCAGCCGCAAAGCTTTCGACAGCGGGCTGACCGTGCTCCACCAGATGCACGGGACGAGTATTGACGTCTCGGGCGACCGCGCCGTCTCGCAGACGCGCTCGACGATCCTTCAACGCGCTGAGGTTCACGGCATCCTAGTCGACGTCGCATGCCACGGGCGTTTTTGGGATGCGTGGGAGCGGGTGTCCGGGATCTGGCTGCTGCGCTTGCGCCAGCCGATCTACGAGCTTGACCACATGATCCCCGTTCACCCCGCGCGCGCGCGCGAACTCGATGCCGAGCTGCTCGCGACCTTTCCCGCCGGATATCGCAACCTCGCCTATCTGCAGACGCAGCTCGGCTTCCAGGTCAGCCGAACGCTTCCGGGTACCCGCGGGTCCGAGATCGAGGCACTCGGGACCCGCATGCGGCAATGGTTGGCCGGAGACGAAGCGACATGTTTGGACACGTGATCAGAGTGGGTTTCGGCGCGGAGACGCGAATCCTGAAAAGATTGACGGAAGGAGGTTCCATGACCATCAAGCAAC
>JACDGO010000068.1 GCA_013821585.1 Sphingomonadaceae bacterium | reverse complement strand
GAGCACTTCCGCCGGCACGCGGCCGCGGCCACGGCCGCCATGAATGCGGATCGCGCCGCCGACCATTGTATTGAGCGCGTGCGCGCGCTCGAGCGGATCCGATCCGCCGACGCTCCGCGTCAGCGCGACCGTCGCCGCATCGGGCGCGGTCAGCGGCGTCGTTCGCGTGTAGAACAGTGGCGGGAGCGGCTCGGTTACACCCTTGACGACGCCCGCCATGTCCTCGGTCAACACCTCGCCGCGCACCGTCAGGGCTAGGTGCGTGACCGGCCCATCGACGTAGAGCATCGTCGTCGCGTTGCCATAGCCGTCGCGCCCGGTGCGCAGCCGCGCATCGCAATTGACGTCGATCCGCCAGTCGATCACCGTCTGCGCGGCATAGTCGCCGGGCGTCACGCGGAGGAGCTGCACAACGCGCGCCTGCGGCTCGCTGAAGCTATAGAGGCTGTGATGGTCGATGCTCAGGCGCATCAGACGAACCTGAACTGACGCGCGATCGCCTGGTTGATCGCGGCGTTTTCCTCTATGAAGTCCTCGAGATATTCGTGCAGCCCGCCGCCAATGATCGCGCCGATCTTCGTGTCGCCCAATCGCGCGTGGCGCAGCCGTGCCATGCGATCGGCCGGCCCCTGGAATCCCGTACCCTTGCCGAGCGCGTTGAGGTTCAGGACTACCTCTTCGGCGCTCGCCGCGAGCGACCGCGGCAACTCGCGACGCAGAATCAGCAGTTCGGTCACGCGTCCCGGCGTCAATCCCTCGCGGTACAGCCAGCGATAGGCGTTCACCGCCGACACGGTCTGAAGGATCGTCGTCCACTGGTCGCGGTCGACCGCGCCGCCGACCGCCTCGCCCTCGGGCAGCAGGATATGATATTTGACGTCGAGCAGCCGCGCGGTGTTGTCCGCGCGCTCGACCGTCGCGCCGAGACGGATGAACCACGACGAGGGGCTTCGCAGCATCCGCCCGATCGCGCCTTCGAAACCGCGCGTTTCGGCCTGCGCCTGATCGACCAGATTGAGCGTAGCCTGTGTATCGCCCGGCGAGGCGCGGCCGTGGAAAAGCAACCAGGCGCGATTGATCGTCTGCCAGGCTTCACGCGTCAGCGCGGTGCGCACCGCCTTTGCGTTGTCGCGCGCGCGATCGAGGCACGACACAACCGACCCGCGATGCTCGCTCGACAGGGTCAGAAAGCGCGCGACGTTGCGCGGGTTGAGCTTCTCGCCCGTCGCCGCGAACGGCTTGTCGGCGTCGATCACCATCAGCGCGCTCGCCCACGCCGCCTCGCCCGCGGGTCGCGACGACAGCGCGTCCAATCGCACCGTCGCCTCGACCAGCCGCGCGGTGAACTCAGCGCGCTCGACATAACGGCCCATCCAGTAGAGCGAGGCGGCGGTGCGTGAGAGCATGTCAGCCCTCTCCCTCGTCCATCAGCACGAAACTGTCCTTGGTCCCGCCGCCCTGGCTCGAATTGACGACCAGCGAACCTTCGCGCAGCGCGACGCGGGTCAGGCCGCCGGGAACGATCTTGACGCCGTTCGCGCCGGTCAGGACGAACGGACGGAAATCGACATGGCGCGGAGTGATTCCCTTTTCGGTCAGCGTCGGCACCGTCGACAGCGCGAGCGTCGGCTGCGCGATATAGCGGTGCGGCTCGGCGACCAGCGCGGCGCGGAAGTCCTCGATCTCCGTCGCGCTCGCGGTCGGCCCGACGAGCATGCCGTAGCCGCCCGATCCGTCGACCAGCTTCACGACCAGCTCGGGCAGGTGGTCGAGCACATATTGCAGCGACGCCTTCTCGCGGCAGCGCCAGGTCTCGACGATCGGCAGCAGCGGTTCGGCGTCCGCATAATAGCGCACGATCTCGGGCATGTAGCTGTAGATCGCCTTGTCGTCGGCGATACCGGTTCCGGGCGCGTTGACGATCGCGACCTGCCCGGCACGATAGGCGGCCATCAGCCCCGGCACGCCGAGAGCCGAATCGGGGCGAAAGACAAGCGGATCGAGGAAGTCGTCGTCGATGCGGCGGTAGATCACGTCGACGCGAACGCGCCCGGTGATCGTGCGCATCCAGACGATATCGTCATCGACCTCCAGGTCCGCCGCCTCGACCAATTCGATCCCCAGGCTGTCGGCGAGGAAGCTGTGCTCGTAATAGGCGGAATTGAAGCGGCCGGGCGTCAGGATTACGCACACCGGGTCCGATCCCGCGCCCGCTGGCGCGACCGATCGCAGCATCGCCAGCAGTGCATCGCCATAGCTGTCGACCGGCTGGACGCGATATTGGCGAAACAGCTCGGGGCAAAGGCGGATCATCGCCTCGCGGTTCTCGAGCATATAGCTCACGCCCGAGGGGGTGCGCGCATTGTCCTCGAGCACCCAGAATGCGTCGGGTCCGGTGCGGACCAGGTCGATCCCGCAGATGTGCGACCAAATGTTGTGCGGAGGGGCCGCGCCCACGACCTCGGGCCGGAACTGCGGATTGGCGACGATCAGCTCCTCGGGGATCACCTTGTCGGCAAGGATGCGCCGCGCGCCGTAGATATCGGTAAGAAAGGCGTTGATCGCCTCGACGCGTTGAACCAGCCCCACCGAAAGCCTTGCCCATTCGGACGCCGTGAATATGCGCGGAACGATGTCGAACGGGATGATGCGCTCGGCCGCCTCGTCGTCGCCATAGACCGCGAAGGTGATGCCGAGCTGGCGAAACGCCGCCTCGGCCGATTGCTGGCGGCGTTCGAGTTCGGCGGGGGCCGTCTCCTTCATCCAGCGCGCGAGGCCGGCGAATTCGGGTCGCGGCTTGCCGCCGCCCGCTCCCAGTATCTCGTCGAAAGCGCGTTTCCCCATGGCGCGAAAGACTGCGCGGGATCGCGGTGCCGCACAAGCGGGGAAAGATTCACACGGCCCCGCGTTCTACACCGACACCGCGCCAGGGGAGCCCATGCCGCACAGTCCGTTCACCGATCGGCATCCGCTGATCGATCAGCTTCATCATTTTATCGCCAAGCCGCTGTTTCCGTGCGTTGGCGCCAAGTCGGCGCTCGCGAAAGGGCAGATCAAGGCGGTCGTCGCGCGCTCGATCGCGAGCGCATGGAACGACCTCGCGATCCACGCCGCGCTTATGCGCTTCGCGGGCGGCTATGCGCGCGACCGCAAGCTTTTCCAGAGTCTCGCGGTGATCTTCGAGGGGCCGCGCACGCTTGATGAGCGGGTATTCGAGAAGAACATGTGGTCGCGGCTGCAATCGATGAGCGACAAGGACAAATGGCTCGGCCAGCCTTACGACCAAGCCGTCAGCCCCGACCCCGCCAATCCGCATTTCTCGCTAAGCTTCGCGGGGCATGCGTTCTTCGTCGTCGGCCTGCACCCGCGCGCCAGCCGCAAGGCGCGGCGTTTCGTGGCCCCGACGATGATCTTCAACCTCCACGACCAGTTCGAGCGGCTGCGCGCGCAGGGTCGCTACGAAAAGTTGCGCGACGCGATCCTCGACCGCGACGAAGACTATTCCGGAACGCTCAACCCGATGCTTTCGCGTCACGGCGAACACAGCGAGGCGCGCCAATACAGCGGGCGCGCGGTGGGCGACGACTGGCGCTGTCCGTTCAGCCATGCGGCATAGGATCGCACCGCGCTCGGGCGTCGCGTTCGCGCTGAAGGCGGGGCAGACGCTGACCGTGATCGACCCCGAAGGCGAGCAGGTCGCCGACCTGCTGGCGTTTTGTGCGCACGACGTCGAGGAAGTGCTCTCGTCCGGGCGCACGCTCGACTATGCGAGCCGCATCTACCTCACGACCGGCGATCCGCTCTATTCGAACCGCTCGAACGTCATGCTCGACGTCGTTGCCGACACTGTCGGCCGCCACGACTTCTTGTTGACGCCCTGCTCAAGGGACACCTTCCGCATCATCTACGGCGATGCCGATCCGCACCAGGGCTGCTTCGGCAATCTCGCCGCCGCTCTCGCGCCTCACGGTATCACGCCGGACATGATCCCGGTCGCGTTCAATTGCTTCATGAATGTGCCTGTCGACGGCAAGACGGGCGAGCTCAAGGTTCTCCCCCCGCTGAGCGGGCCGGGGGATTACATCAAATTCGCGGCGCGAATGGACCTCATTATCGGTCTGACCGCCTGCTCGGCCCTTCAATCGAACAACGGCAGCTTCAAGCCCATCGAATGGGAAGTAACCTAACGCGCGTTGCCTTCATGCGCCCCTCTTGCCACAGCGCGCCGATGGGGCGACGCATCACGACATGTTACTGGATCGCCGTCGCCGCGATCGTCGCGGTCGCGGCGCTTGTGCTCTACGCGAACGGCCGTCCGCCGATCTGCCCCTGCGGCACTGTCATGCTGTGGCAAGGCGTCGTGGAGTCGCCCGAGAACAGCCAGCAGCTGTCCGACTGGTATAGCTTCAGCCACATCATCCACGGTTTCCCGTTCGCGGGCTTGGGCTGGCGGATCCTGCGCCGCGCGCCGCTCGGGCTGAGCCTCGCGATCGCGACGCTGATCGAGGCGGGATGGGAGGTCGTCGAGAATTCGCCGATCATCATCGACCGCTATCGCGCGGTGACGATGGCTTGGGGTTATTCGGGCGATTCGATCGTCAATTCGGTCAGCGACATCGCGATGATGGTCGCGGGCTTCGTCTTCGCCAGCCGCGTGCCGTGGTGGGTCAGCCTGCTGCTGGGCCTTGGCTTCGAGGTCATGACCGGCGTGCTAATCCGCGAAGGTCTCGCGCTCAACATCCTGATGCTGTTGCATCCGATCAACGCGGTGCGCGTCTGGCAGGCGGGCGCCTAGACCATCGTTTCCGGTCGCACGAGACGGTCGAAGGTCGCCGCATCGACCAGCCCGAGCGCGAGCGCCGCCTCGCGCAGCGTCAACCCCTCGTGGTGCGCGTGCTTGGCGATCTTGGCGGCGTTGTCGTAGCCGATCTCGGGCGCAAGCGCGGTAACGAGCATCAGCGAACGATCGACGAGCTCGGCGATCCGTTCGCGGTTGGGTTCGAGCCCCTCGAGGCAGCGTTTCGTGAAACTGTCGATGCCGGTCGCCAGCAGATCGATCGAGCGCAGTACGTTCGCGCCGATCAGCGGCTTGAACACGTTGAGCTCGAGATGCCCCTGCATTCCGCCGACCGTCACTGCCGCATGATTGCCGATCACCTGCGCGGCGACCATCGTCAGCATTTCGCATTGCGTCGGGTTGACCTTGCCCGGCATGATCGAGCTGCCGGGCTCGTTCTCGGGCAGATCGAGTTCACCCAGGCCCGCGCGAGGACCGGAGCCGAGCAAGCGGATGTCGTTGGCGATCTTGGTCAGCGAAACCGCGAGCGTCGCGAGCGCGCCCGACAGCTCGACGAGCGTGTCGTTCGACGCGAGCGCTTCGAACTTGTTCGGGGCGGTGACGAACGGCAAGCCGGTGAGCGCGGCGACCTCGCTCGCGATCGCCTCACCGAAACCGGCGGGCGCGTTGAGTCCCGTCCCGACCGCGGTTCCACCTTGCGCGAGGCGGGCGAGACGCGGACGGACGCCTTCGATCCGGTTGATACCGTCGGCGATCTGCTGCGCGTAACCCGAGAATTCCTGGCCGAGCGTCAGCGGCGTCGCGTCCTGGAGGTGGGTGCGGCCAATCTTGACGATGCCGTCCCAGTCCTTCGCTTTGACCGCGAGATCGGCGCGCATCTTCGTGAGCGCGGGGATCAAGCGCGCCTCGACTTCCCGATAGGCAGCAATGTGCAGAGCCGTCGGGAAGCTGTCGTTCGACGATTGCGACATGTTGACTTGATCGTTCGGGTGGACCGGCGCCTTGCCGCCGCGCGCACCCGTCAACGCCTCGTTGGCGAGGCCCGCGATCACCTCGTTGACGTTCATGTTCGATTGGGTGCCGCTCCCGGTCTGCCAGATGACGAGCGGGAACTGGTCGTCGTGCTTGCCCGCCGCGACCTCAGCCGACGCCGCCTCGATTGCGTCCGCGAGCTTGGCGTCGAGCCCGTGCGCGCGATTCACCCGCGCCGCCGCCTGCTTCACGATCGCGAGCGCATGGATGATCGCGACCGGCATCCGCTCATGCGCGGCGAAGGGAAAATTCTCGATGCTCCGCTGCGTCTGCGCGCCCCAATAGACCTCGGTGGGAACCTCGATGGGGCCGAAGCTGTCGGTTTCGGTGCGGGTGTTGCTCAAGGTTGCCTCCGGCGGAGTAATCAGTGCCCCGAACTGATTACTTCTTCCGCTTGAAGTCCACCGCGACGACGTTCGATCCGTCCTCGACCGGCTCGGCGGCGCGCGCGTCGTTGCCTGCGGCGTGATGCGTGGCGGGATCGTCGTTTTCGCCCTGGACCTGGAACTGCAGCTCGAAGTTGACCGCCGGGTCGATGAAGCGCGCGATCGCCGAAAAGGGCACGTAGAGCTTCGACGGGATCGCATTGAAGCTCAACCCCACCTCGAACGCGTCGCCATGCACCTTCAGATCCCAGAACTTGTTCTGGAGGACGATCGTCATCTCGTCGGGGAAGCGCGCGATCAGGTGCGAAGGGATGTCGACTCCGGGAGCGGTCGTCTTGAAGGTGATGTAGAAATGATGCTCGCCGGGGAGCAGCCCCGAATGCTCGACCTGGCCGAGAACGCGCCCGACCACTGCGCGCAACGCTTCCTGGACGATCTCGTCATAGGGAATCAGGCTGTCGGGCGGGGTGTCGGTCACAACCGGCTTGGTGAACGCGGGCGGCGGGGCGGTCAAGGTGCGTTGCGCAGGGGTGGCCGAACGCTATAGGCGCTCGGCATGCGCACCGGCACGGTTCACCGCAAGACGAACGAGACGTCGATCGACGTCGCGGTCGATCTCGACGGAACCGGCGCCTATGATGTGTCCACCGGCATCGGTTTCCTCGATCACATGCTCGAGCAGCTCAGCCGCCATTCGCTCATCGACATTCGACTGAAGGCCGTCGGCGACCTCCACATTGACCAGCACCACACGACCGAGGACAGCGCGCTCGCGCTTGGCGAGGCGGCCGCCAAGGCGCTCGGCGACAAGGCGGGCATCGTCCGCTACGGCGAGGCGCACGCGCCGATGGACGAGACGCTGACGCGGGTCGCGCTCGACATTTCCGGTCGGCCGTTCCTCGTGTGGAAGTCGGGCTTTTCGACGCCGCGCCTCGGCGAATGGGACACCGAGTTGATCGAGCACTGGTTCCATTCATTCGCGCAGACCGCGGGGCTGACGCTCCACGTAGAGACGCTCTATGGTGTCAACAACCACCACATCGTCGAAAGCGCGTTCAAGGCGCTCGCGCGCGCTCTGCGTCAGGCGGTCGCGATCGACCCGCGCAAGGGCGGGCAAGTGCCGTCGACCAAAGGCGTGTTGTGAGTGCGGCGGTCGCGCTGATCGATTACGGCGCGGGCAATCTCCAGTCGGTCGCCAATGCGCTCAAGGAGACGAAGTACGAGCATGTCGCGGTAACCGCCGATGCGGATATCGTTGTGAATGCGGAACGAATAATTCTCCCCGGCGTCGGCGCGTTCGCGCATTGCATGGGCGCGCTCGGGGCGATTCCGGGGATGATCGAGGCGATGGAAATCGCGGTACTGGAGCGCGGCGCGCCGTTCCTCGGCATCTGCGTCGGCATGCAGCTGATGGCGGGCGAAGGGTGCGAGCACGGCGTGACGCCCGGCCTCGGCTGGATCGCGGGAAGCGTCGCCGCGATCGCGCCCGCTCCCGGCATCAAGGTGCCGCACATGGGCTGGAACCACGTCGACGTGTCGGGCCTGCATCCCGTCCTGAAAGCCGGCGAGGCCTATTTCCTCCACGGCTATGCGTTCGCGGCGGACGATCCCGAACAGGTGCTCGCGCTGACCGATCATGGCGGCCCGATCGTCGCCGCGGTCGGGCGCGACAACATGATCGGCGTTCAGTTCCACCCCGAAAAGAGCCAAGCCTATGGCCTCGCGACGCTCGAGAGGTTCCTCGCGTGGCGGCCCTGATCGTCTTTCCGGCGATCGACCTGAAGGACGGTCAGGTCGTGCGCCTCGCCGAAGGCGATATAGAGCGAGCAACGATTTACGGCGACGATCCCGCCGCGCAAGCGCTCGCGTTCGCGCAAGGCGGCGCGACCCATCTCCATGTCGTCGATCTCGACGGCGCGTTCGCCGGGCGCGCGGTCAATGGCGACGCGGTCGCGGCGGTGGTCGCGGCCTTTCCCGGCCATGTCCAGGTCGGCGGCGGCATCCGGACGATGACGGCGGCCGAACACTGGTTCGCGCGCGGCGTCGCGCGCATCGTCATAGGCACCGCCGCGCTGACCGATCCTCATTTCGTGCGCGACGCGGCGGCGGCGTTCCCCGGCGGCGTGGTCGTTGGCGTCGATGCGAAGGGCGGCTTCGTCGCGACGCAGGGCTGGGCCGAGGTGTCCAACGTGCCGGTGATCGACATGGCGCGGCGCTTCGAGGACGCGGGCGTCGCCGCGCTGCTGTTCACCGACGTCGGCCGCGACGGAATGCTCAAAGGCTGCAACATCGACGCGACGGTCGATCTGGCGCGCGCGACGGCGATCCCGGTAATCGCCAGCGGCGGCGTCAAAGGTTTGGCGGACATCCACATGCTCGCGATCCACGCGAAGGACGGGATCGAGGGCGTGATCACGGGCCGCGCGCTTTACGAC
>JACDGO010000067.1 GCA_013821585.1 Sphingomonadaceae bacterium | reverse complement strand
CCCGAAGCGCGCAGCGTGATCGCGCTCGGCGTCAGCTATGCGCCCAAGGACGATCCGCTGCGGCTGGCGGGCGAGGGGCATGTCGGCCGCATCTCGGTCTATGCGCAGGGGTCCGACTATCACGACATCGTCAAGCGCGACCTGAAGGCGCTCGCGCGCTGGCTGGTCGAGGCGGCGGGCGGCGAATTGAAGGTCTTTGTCGACACCGCGCCGGTGATGGAAAAGCCGTTGGGGCAGGCGGCCGGGATCGGCTGGCAGGGCAAGCACACCAACCTCGTCAGCCGGACGCACGGGAGCTGGCTGTTCCTCGGCTGCATCATGACGACGCTCGACCTCGAACCCGATCCGCCTCACATCGACCGCTGCGGCTCGTGCGACGCGTGCCAGCGCGCGTGCCCGACCGACGCCTTTCCCGCGCCCTATCGCCTCGATGCGCGGCGCTGCATCTCCTATCTCACGATCGAGCACGACGGGCCGATCCCGCTTGAATTCCGCGAGGCCATCGGCAACCGCATCTACGGCTGCGACGACTGCCTCGCGGTCTGCCCGTGGAACAAGTTCGCCTCCAGTGCCGCCGCGAACCGCGCGTTTCTGCCGCGCGCCGAGCTCGCCGCTCCCGCGCTCGCCGATCTGCTCGCGCTCGACGATGCGAGCTTTCGCAAGGTCTTCGCAAGGTCACCGATAAAACGCGTCGGCCGCGTGCGGATGGTCAGGAACGCGGCGATCGCGGCCGGGAACGGTGGCGATGCCCGGCTTGTTACCGCTTTGGAGTGCTTGGAAAACGACAGCTCGGACGTCGTCGCCGAAGCCGCGAGCTGGGCGTTAGCGCGCCTGCTGCCGCCGGGTCAGCGCGGCGACGCATGACGCGCGGTCGATGTCGCGCCCGTCGGGCTGGCGCGCATCGACATAGGTGACGACCGCCGGTCGGCCGGCGCCCGCCGCGTAAAGATAGGCGTCGAGGATGCAGATCGGCCCGGCGAATTGGAGCCGCCGCGCGCCGTCCTCGCGCGCGTCCTGATCGGGCTGGCCGAACAGCGCATTCAGCGCGCCCGCGTCCTGCCCGAGCACGCGTTCGAGCCCGACGGGGCGCATCGGCGGGCTCAGCGTCGCCACCGCGCGCGGCGTGGCGACCGGCGTCGCGGCACAGCCGGCGACGAGCACCAGAGCGGAAACGGAGGCGAGTCTGCGCATCGCCGTGGCTTGGAAGCGGACACAGGCCGGGTCAACAGGTTGCCGGGACCGGCCGCCCCGGTTAGGCGGCGGGCCGAATTATCGGACAGGAAACAGAATGACAGCAGCCCGCTACGACGTCGTCGCCATCGGCAACGCGATCGTCGATGTGATCGCGAGCGCCGACGAGGCGTTCCTCGTGCGCGAGAAGCTCAATCGCGGTTCGATGCAATTGATCGACGCCGAACGCGCGGCCGCGCTTTACGCCGCCATGGGGCCGGGGCGCGAGGTCTCGGGCGGATCGGCGGCGAATACGATCGCGGGGATGGCGGCGCTCGGCCGCTCGTGCGGCTTCATCGGCCAAGTCGCCGACGACCAGTTGGGCGAGGTGTTCGCGCACGACATCCGCGCGCTCGGCGTCCGCTTCGACACGGCCAAGCGCGGGGCCGAGCCGCCGACCGCGCGCTGCCTGATCGTCGTCACGCCCGACGCGCAGCGGACGATGAACACCTTCCTCGGCGCGTCGCAGTTCCTGCCCGCGTCCGCGATCGACAAGGGACTGATCGAGGACGCCGCGATCCTCTATCTTGAAGGTTATTTGTGGGATCCGCCCGAGCCGCGCGCGGCGATGCGCGCCGCGATCGACATCGCGCATGGCGCGGGGCGCAAGGTCGCGTTCACGCTGTCGGACGCGTTCTGCATCGACCGCCACGGCGACGACTTCCGCGCGCTGATCGCCAACGGCGACATCGACATCCTGTTCGCCAACGACGTCGAGGTGCGCTCCCTGATGCGCACCGACGACATCGCGCAAGCCGTGAAGGCGCTGGCCGCGCAAGTACCGGTGCTCGTCTGCACGCACGGGGCGGAGGGCGCCGAAGCGCACTCGGGCGGCGAGCACGCGCGTGTCGCCGTGGAGCCGGTCGCGGCGGTGGTTGACACAACCGGCGCGGGTGATTTGTTCGCGGCGGGCTTCCTCAGCGGCCAGGCCGAGGGACGGTCGCTAAGCGACAGCCTGACGCTCGGCGCGGTATGCGCCGCCGAGGTGATTTCGCATTACGGCCCGCGGCCGGAAAGCGACCTCAAGGCGCTGGTGAAGGCGCGGTTGGGTTCTTAAGCCCCCTCCCCTGAAGGGGAGGGGCTGGAGCAATTCCTAAGCCTGGCTCACCCCCGGCGTCGGGGCGCCCGGGAGTGGCGGCACCGGCAGCGGCGGCGCGTCGGGGTGAAGCTCCGGCACGTCGTCGATGCCGCGGCCGACATGGCTGCGGCTGCGGCTGTAGCCGAAATAGATCAGCAACCCGACCGCGCCCCACCCGATCAGGACGAGCTTCGCGATGAGGCCGAGATAGGCATAAAGCCCCACGCATCCGATGATCGCGAGCGGCGCGACCACCCAGACGGCGGGTGTCCGGAACGGGCGGGTGCGGCCCGGATCGGTGCGGCGGAGCACCATTACCGACACCGCGACCATCGCGAAGGCGAACAGGGTGCCCGCGTTGGAATAATCCGCAAGCTTGCCGACCGGCAGAAACGCCGCCGCCAGCGTCACGACGACGCCGGTAAAGGCGGTGACAACGTGCGGCGTCCTGAACTTCGGGTGGACGCTCGCGAGCTTGGCGGGGAGGAGGCCGTCGCGCGCCATGACGAAGAACACGCGCGTCTGGCCGAACATCATCATCAGCACGACCGAGGGCAGCGCGATGAACGCGGCGAGGCCCATCAGATTGCCGATCTTGACCCAGCCGATCGAGCGAAGAACGTGCGCGAGCGCCTCGTGGCTGCACACCAACGGCTCGTTGCCGCCACCCGCGACGATCTGTGCGCAGCGCGCGGCGAGCTCGGGCGACCCGGGCGACAGCGCCTGGCCGGCCGCGTCCATGACGGGCTGCGCGCCGATCGCGCCGATCGCGCCCGCCGACACGAGCAGATAGAAGACCGTGCAGATCAACAGGCTGCCGATCAGGCCGATCGGCACGTTGCGCTGCGGATTCTTGGTCTCCTCGGCGGCGGTCGAGACCGCGTCGAATCCGACATAGGCGAAAAAGATCGACGACGCCGCGCCGACCACGCCGATAGTGCCCCAACCGTTCGGGATGAATGGGTGGAACTCGGCCATCTTCACAACCGGCAACGTCAGGATCAGAAACAGGGTGAGCGCCGCGACCTTGACCGAAACGAGCACCGCGTTGACGCGCGCGCTCTCGGTCGTGCCGATGATGAGAAGCCAGGTGACGAGGACCGAAATCACGATCGCGGGGACGTTGATGACGCCGCCCTCAAGCGGCCCGACGGTCAGCGCGTGCGGAATGACGATGCCCAGGCTTCCCTTGAGCAATCCGACGAAATAACCCGACCATCCGACCGCCACCGCGCTCGCGCCGACCGCATATTCGAGGATCAGCGCCCAGCCGACCATCCACGCGAGCAGCTCGCCCATCACCGCATAGGTATAGGTGTAGGCGGAACCCGCGACCGGAACCATCGACGCGAGCTCGGAATAGCAGAGCGCCGCGACCGCGCAGACGAAGCCGGCGATCACGAAGCTGATCATCATGCCCGGCCCGGCCTTTTGCGCGGCCTCCGCCGTCAGCACGAAAATGCCGGTGCCGATCACGGCGCCGACGCCGAGCATGGTCAGCTGGAACGCGCCGAGCGACCGGTGCAGCCCCTTTTTCTCGGCGGTGGCGAGGATGGCGTCGAGCGACTTGACGCGATCGAAAATCATGCGGCTTCCCCTGCGAAGTTTATGTTTGGGCGCGAGCCTAGACGCTAATCGCGTCCGCGCAAGAGATTAGCGCCGCCCGCCCTTCGCCAGGATGAACGGGCGTCAGCGCGCGAGCATCGGCCCCAATGGTTTGCCACCGAAGATATGGACGTGAAGGTGCGGCACTTCCTGATGGCTGTTCACGCCCGTGTTGATGAGCAGCCGGTAGCCCGGATCGACCAGCCCCGCGTCGCGCGCGACCCTGCCGACCGCACGGGCCAGCCCCGCGATCTCAGCCTCCGACCCGCGCTCCGAGAAATCGTCCCAGGAGACGTAAGCGCCCTTGGGAATGACGAGGACATGCGTCGGGGCTTGCGGATTGATATCATCGAAGGCGAGCGCGAATTCGTCTTCGTAAACCTTCCGGCACGGAATCTCCCCGCGCAGGATTTTCGCGAAGATGTTCTGGTCGTCGTAGGGGAGGGTGGCGTCGATGGGCATGGCTGCTCCCTGGCCGAGCGGACGTCGCTCCATGGCAATCGTGACGTTAACGCAAAACAGAGCGCCGCGCGCTACCGCACAGGGCGTCAGGAGACGCAATCATGAAGTTCATTTCGCTCAAGTCGCGCGGCGGCAACTATCTGGTGGTCGCGGCGAACATCGCCTGGCTGCGAACGGATGAGGATGGCCAGACCAAGGTCGGCATCGTCGGCGGGGAGGCTCTCCTCGTCGCCGGGACCATAGAAGAGACGGCAGCGATCGTTTTGGCGGGTTAGTTTGTTGGTCCAGTACGTTCGTCGAATGGCTGAGAGTCGTGGAAAGGCGACGGTCAGCTTTCGGGAGGAGAGGGCCGGAAGCCACTGAGCTGTCGCTCAATCCAGCGGCGGCATATTGAAATATGTCGCTAAGTCACGGAGCACGGTCATGCTTTCCCGCGCAATCATCCGCCCGCTCCAGTGACGGATTGAGGCACGTTCACTTGGCCTCAGACCGCCATAAACGACAAACCACACATAACCCATGAAGGAGGTGATATCGGCAACGGTAAGTCGATCCCCGACGACGTAGGGAGTCCGTTCGAGCTGATCTGCAAACACGCTCAGTGCTTTCTCCGCCTTGGGCACCAGCGTTGCCGCAAAGTCAGGGAATTGTTTTGTCCGCCCCGCAAACATCGGGTGGGTGTGGTGGCCATATTCAACGCCCGGATTGAACAGACGCGTTTCACCTCTTCGTTCCCACATAGCGATTTGCAGTCGCTCGTCGGTATCACCTCCAAACAAGAAAGGTGCGCCTGATGTCTCGTCGAGGTATTGGCAGATCGTAAGGGACTCGGTGAGGATGCGACCATCGTCCAGCTCCAGCGCGGGCACTTGGCCCAGCGGGTTTATGGCGTGGTAGCCAGTATGGTCGAGCGATATATCGGCGACTTCCAGCGCAATGCCCTTTTCAGCAGCCAATATCTGAACGCGGAGTACGTTCGGCGCGAACGGAACGATGAACAAGCGCATAGCGATCCCGGTATCACTCCGACAGTGCGGAGCAATAACACTACCAGCGCGATGATAGCTGCACGGAATGGCTATTTATGGGTCGATTGTGTTGAAAAAGTCCGCAGCCGGATTTGTCTGCAATGATCGAACGCGCCTCGGCGGTTGAGAGCAACAATGGCTCAATAACCGAATCAGTGTTGAATCATTGTTGCTGAAAATCGGGGGACTGAAGTGCTCGCCGGGACTTTTTCAACACAATCGGCCCAATGCCGGTCACTCCTAGGCGATGTATCATCCTGACGAATGCCGCCATTTTCGACGAGAATGCGATCGATCTGCTGGCCCCGCGAGGCGCAATTCGGTAACGTTTGGGCGTGCTCGAAGACGCTCCCTCGTCTCAGCGTAAGATCATCCACATCGACATGGACGCCTTCTACGCGTCGGTCGAGCAGCGCGACGATCCCGCGCTGCGCGGCAAGCCGCTCGCGGTGGGCTCCGCGCAGGCGCGCGGCGTGTTGCGGCAGCAAGTTATGAAGCGCGCGCGTTCGGCGTGAAGTCGGCGATGCCATCTGTAAGTGCGATCAGGCGCTGCCCGAACCTAATCTTCGTGCCACCGCGCTTCGACGCCTATCGCGCTGTGTCGGATCAGATACGCGCAATCGTCGCGGACTTCACAGATTTGATCGAGCCGCTGTCGCTCGACGAAGCCTATCTCGACGTGACGGAAACCGGAGGGCGCTCGGTTCTGCGCGTGCGATCGCCGAAGCGATCCGCGCGCGCATCCGCAGTGAGACCGGTCTCACTGCGTCCGCGGGCGTTTCGTACAATAAATTTATTGCCAAGATCGCGTCCGACCAGAACAAGCCCGACGGCATCTGCGTCGTTCCGCCGCATCGCGGTCCGGCCTTCGTCGCGGGCCTTCCGGTGCGGCGCTTTCACGGCGTCGGACCGGTGACGGCCGCGAAGATGGAGCGCCTCGGCATCCTGACCGGCGCCGACCTTTGCGCGCAACCGCTTGGGATCCTGCGCGCGCATTTCGGATCGATAGCCGAGTATCTGTATGGTGCAGCGCGTGGACACGACGAACGGCCAGTTCGCCCGGACCGGCCACTGAAGTCGGTCGGCGCGGAGCGCACGTTTGATCGCGATCTGACCGACGTTGCCGATCTGACCGACGCGCGCGGGCGCGTCGCCGAGGTGGCATGGTCACGGATCGAGCGGTCGAGCGCGCGAGGCCGAACCACGACATTGAAGGTCCGCTTCGCCGACTTTCAGACAATCACCCGCGCGCGGTCGCAGCCCGGCGCATTTGCGGATCGGGCTACGTTCGAGCTCGCCGGCGCATGATTGCTCGAAGGTCTCTTTCCGCTGCGGGGCGGAATCAGGCTTCTTGGCCTGACGTTGTCAGGGCTCACCGCGAACCAGAGACTCGAGGCCAGTTCTTCCGAGCTGCCACTTATCGACCTTCTGGCTGGACGTCTGGGACAGCCCACACAGTAACGACATCGCTGGTGCGGCAAAACCTTTTAGCGATGGCTTCACCACGTTCGGTGTGATGCTAGTCTAGCCACCGGGCTGCCAGTGCGGGCGGCCCTTCGCATGGGGCATGCACATAGCCGGTTCCGGCGTTTTGCTTTGCCCCCAAACACCGTCACAGTGTCGCGACTTGGTGGAGCGATAGCTTGGTGCGGGTGGTCGGGCTCGAACCGACACTCCTTGCGGAACAGGATTTTGAATCCTGCGCGTCTACCAGTTTCACCACACCCGCACGAGGCCGCTATAGTGATGCGATATAGCCGCGCCAATCGCAATTACCTCGTTGAAACGCTGTTCTCGCATGGGAGACGCAGGGTCGAGATCTCGGCCGCCGGACGTTGATCGCCGACGCATCGAGCATGTTCTTGATGTGCGATGCATAGTATTTTTCGATCATCTCAACACTGGTGCGACAGTTTTTCGCGATCTGATAGATGTCGGCCCCTTCCATAAGCCGAAAGCAGATATAGGTGTGGCGCAGGCTGTAGCTCGCTCGCGGATTGCCTTCGCGGTCATGCTTCAAACCGAGTTCGTCGAGCAGTGTATTGAACAGCTCCCGCTGAATTTTCGGGAAATGCAATCGGTCGGTCCAAAATTATGGCGCTCCACCATGCGTGTAAATGGCAGCAAAGCCCCCGGCATCGTCTTGCAATAGCTGACGCCGCGCTTGCCGCGGCCGGCGATGTGCAAAATGCGATCGCCATCTGAACCATCGTGATGGTGATGCGCTTGGGAGGGAGCGACAGGCCGATCGCGGCAATCGCGCCGCGCACGCGCTCGCGGCCCTCGCCGACCGCCTTGTCGGGAAGGCCGACGACGATGAAATTCGGCAAGCCGGGGATAAGATTGCACTGCACCTCGACCGCGCGCGCCTCGAGCCCGAGATAGGCGAACGTCGGCACCGTCGCGACCATGCGTGTTCCCCCTCTGGTCCGGTGACTAGCCGCGCGCGGCTTGCGATTGCAACACGGCGTCGCCAGATGGGCGCCATGACCCGGCGTGAGCGATGGCACGAAATCCAGCTGCGCCCGCCGGTGCGGTTGGCGCTGTTCGTGCTCGGCTGGGTGCTGATCGCGCTCTCGCCTCTGGTCGGGGCGATCCCCGGGCCGGGCGGGCTGTTCGTGTTCGCTTTCGGCCTCGGCCTCGTCCTCAAATATTCGCGCTGGGCGAAGCGCCGCTACGTCGCGTTCAAGCGCCGCTGGCCAAAGCACGGCGCCTGGGCCGACTGGGGCCTGAGGCGCGCGAGCGCGAAGCGGCGCGCGGCGCTTGGCCGGCAAGGCGCCGATTGACTTTGCGACACCTTCCGCGTAGGGGCGCCGCAGCAGCGGTCGCCTCTGACGGGCGGCCTTTTCTTTTGAAGTTTCGAATCAGGGCATGAGCGATGAAGCGCACCTTTCAGCCGAGCAATCTCGTCCGCGCGCGGCGGCACGGATTCCGTCACCGCATGGCGACGGTCGGTGGACGCGCGGTGATTCGCGCCCGGCGCGCACGGGGCCGCAAGAAACTCAGCGCCTGACGGCGATCCGCCGCCGCGCGGATTTCCTTGCCGCCAACGCGGCGAAGCGCGTGCCGACTCCCGGCTTCGTCCTCCTGATCCGCGACCGCGCCGACGACGATCCCGCGGTCCGGCTTGGTGTCACGGTCACCAAGAAGATCGGCAACGCAGTGGTGCGCAACCGCATGAAGCGGCGCTTCCGTGCGCTGGCACGCGAGGTGATCGCGCCGGTCGCCGCTCCCGGCCGCGACCATGTCCTCATC
>JACDGO010000066.1 GCA_013821585.1 Sphingomonadaceae bacterium | reverse complement strand
GTCGCGACCCCGCTGAATATCGCGAGCGCGCGTAGCGCCAGCGGTGGCGCGGCGGGGCCGAGAAGCTGGACCCAGAGCGTATTCAGATGATGGTTGTTGTCGTGGTTGATGCTCGCGAACACGCCGACGACCGGCGCGGCCTCCCCGGCAAGCACCACCGACCACGCCTCGTCGAGCCACAGCCCGCCCCGCGCGTTCAGCACGCGCAGGATCAGAGCCGCGATCATGCACAGGCCGAAAGAAAGACGAGTGTTGCGCGTCATCGCGCACGGCCTAGCCGAGTTTGGTTAACGCGCGGGTAACTCGCGGACGGGTTGCCAGCACCGCCACGCTCCCCACATAAGCGGCTACCCGTATTTTGGAGGAATGGTGTGGCGACGACGCTGGGATTGAGCGCGGCGGACAAGGAGAGCGTCGAGGCGTTCAAGCGCGACGTCATCGAACCATCGATGACGAACCTCGTCATCCTCGATTTCTGGGCCGAATGGTGCGGGCCGTGCAAGGCGCTGTCGCCCCTGCTCGAAAAGGTCGCGGCCGATTACGCGGCGAAGGGGGTGATGCTCGCCAAGGTCGACGTCGACGCGAACAAGGCGATCGCCGCGCAGTTCCGCGTCCAGTCGATTCCGACGGTCTATGCGGTGTTCCAGGGCCAGCTCGTCGCCGATCTGACGCCCGCGCGCACCGAGGCGCAGCTGACCAAGGCGCTCGACCAGATCCTGAAGCAGCTCCCCGTCCAGGGCGAGGCGCAGAGCCTCGAAGCCGAGATCGAGCCGTTGATCACGATGGGCGAAGAGGTGCTGGGCGCGGGCGACGCCGAGCGCGCGGCGGGCATTTTCGCGCAGATCGTCGAGATGGCGCCGGGCAATCCGGCCGCGATCTCGGGCCACGCGCGCGCGCTCGTCGCCGCGGGACGCATCGATGAGGCCGAAGCCACGCTCGAAGGCGCGCCCGACGATCCCGCGATCGAACGCGCGCGTTCGGCGCTGACGCTCGCGAGGGACGCGAAGCCGGTCGAGGATCTGTCGGGCCTCGCCGCGGAGGTCGCCGCGCATCCCGACGATCACGAAAAGCGCTTCGCGCTCGCCGGCGGGCTGATGGCGGCGGGCGATCGCGACGCCGCTGCCGATCATCTGCTCCACATCGTCGCCGCCGATCGCGACTGGAACGACGGCGCGGCGCGCGCGCAGCTGCTCAAGCTGTTCGACGTCGTCGGCGTCATGGACCCGTGGGTCTCCGCGCAGCGCCGCCGCCTGTCGGCGATCCTGTTCACCTGATGAGCGACGCGCAGCGCATCTCGATCTTTCCGCTGGGCGGCGCACTGCTTTTTCCGCGCATGCATTTGCCGCTGCACATCTTCGAGCCGCGCTATCGCGCGCTCGTTTCAGACGCGATGGCGCGCGACCGGCGCATCGGCATGATCCAGCCCAAGGGCCAGGGCGACGAATTGTTCGACATGGGCTGTCTCGGCAAGATCGCGCAGGTCGAGGCGATGGACGACGGGCGCTATAACATCGTCCTCGAAGGGCTCGCGCGCTTCCGCATGCTGCGCGAGCTCGATGTGCCGACGCCGTTCCGCCAGGTCGAGGCGATGATCGAAAGCGATGACCCCGACGATACCAACCTCGCGCTCGCGCGGCGCGCGAGTCTTGAACATGAATCGCGCCGCTTCGCCGAGGCGCAGGGCTATGCGGTCGACTGGGAAGCGGTCGCGCGCCTCGACGACGAGGCGCTGGTCAACGGCATCGCCCAGATCGCGCCCTTCGACGCCGCGGCGAAACAGGCGCTGCTTGAAGCGGAGACACTTTCGGACCGCGCGGATTTGATCGTGCAGCTGATGCAGTTCTTCGGGCGGCACGACGGGGATAACCGGGTGACGTTGCAGTAAGCCGAAGCGTTCGGCAGGCAGATCGGATCAGACCGCGATCCCCCTCAACAACTTCGGCAATTCCCCGCTCTCCCCCCGTGCCTCGGCCATGAACAGCGCCTTCAGAGGCGCGATCCGCTGCACCGCGCCGAGCCCGAAACGCCGCACGCGCGAGGCCGTCCGCCCGCGAACCCCGAACAGTCGTGTCAGAGTGTCGGTCGCGGACGCGACCATCAGCGTGTCGAGACTGCGCCAGCGCTGATAGCGCGCGAGCAGTTGCGCGTCGCCGAGGTCGAGGCCGAGGCGACTCCCCTCGACAAGCACTTCGGCGAGCGCCGCGACGTCGCGAAAGCCGAGGTTCAATCCCTGCCCCGCGATCGGGTGGATCCCGTGCGCGGCATCGCCCACCAGCGCTAGGCGTTCGGCGGTGATCGCCGCGGCATGGTGGAAACCGAGCGGATAGGACGAGCGCGGCGCGGCCGACGACAGTTCGCCGAGCAGGCCGCCCGTGCGCTTTTGCGCTTCGACCGCGAACGCATGGTCGTTGAGCGCGAGGATACCAAGCGCGTCCTTCGCCTTGACCGTCCACACCAGCGCCGAACGGTTGCCCGGCGGCAGCGGCAGCAGCGCGAACGGCCCTCCGGGATAGAAGATTTCGTGCGCGACATTGTCGTGCGGGATCGAGTGCGCGAAAGCCGAGATGATCGCCGCGTGATCATATTTCCAGTTCGCCGCGCGCAATCCGGCAGCCTCGCGCGTCGGTGAATTGCGCCCCTCCGCCGCGACGAGCAGGTCGGCGCGCACCGCGCTCCCGTCGTCGAGTGTCGCCGTGACGCCGCCCGCCCCGCGTTCGACCGATACCGCCTTCGTCGCCATCTTCAGCGTGATGTGCTTCGCGTTCAGCGCCGCCTCGCGCAGCACGCGCCTTAGAATGCGATTCTCGACCATCGTCCCCAAGGGCTCACCATCGCCGAGGGTGAAGTCGAGCGGCTGCTTTTGCAATCCGTCGCGCACCTCGATCCGCCGGATTTGGCAGCCGTGCGGCTTCAGCGCTTCCGCGACCCCGATCGCCTCGAGCATGTGCCAGCTCGCCGAAGCGATCGCCGACGCGCGCCCGTCGAACGCGCCGGTCAGCGTCTTTTCGGGGTCCGCCGGGTCCACGACCACCGACGAAAGCCCATGCGCGTCGAGCGCGAGCGCGAGCGTCAGCCCGACGAGGCCGCCGCCAAGGATCAGGGTGTCGGTGCGCTCCATCGCGCCCGCACCTAGCACCCCCATTTCGCTTGGGAAACGCCCCGCGATTCCCTATAGGCTCGCCATGGAAACCACGCCCGAAAACACCCCCAACACATCCGATTACGGCGCCGATTCGATCAAGGTGCTCAAAGGGCTCGACGCGGTGCGCAAACGCCCGGGCATGTACATCGGCGACACCGACGACGGATCGGGCCTGCACCACATGGTGTTCGAGGTTTCGGACAATGCGATCGACGAGGCGCTCGCCGGGCATTGCGACCGCATCCTAATCCAGCTCAACCCCGACGGATCGGTCACGGTCGAGGACAACGGCCGCGGCATCCCGACAGGAATCCACGCCGAGGAGGGCGTTTCGGCGGCCGAAGTCATCATGACCCAGCTCCACGCGGGCGGGAAGTTCGAGAACACGTCGGACGACAACGCCTATAAGGTTTCGGGCGGGCTCCATGGCGTCGGCGTCAGCGTCGTCAACGCGCTCAGCGAATTCCTCGACCTGACGATCTGGCGCGACGGCGAGGAGCATTTCATGCGCTTCGCGTTCGGCGACGCGATCGCGCCGCTGAAGCTGGTCGGCCCAGCGCCCGAGGGGAAGAAAGGGACGAAAGTTACTTTCCTGCCGAGCCCCGCGACGTTCAAGATCGTCGAGTTCGATTTCGAGCTGCTCGAGCACCGCTTCCGCGAGCTCGCTTTCCTGAATTCGGGCGTCCGGCTGTTCCTGATCGACGCGCGCCACGCCGAGCGTCGCGAGGTTGAGCTGTATTACGAAGGCGGGATCGCCGCGTTCGTCAAGTATCTCGACCGCGCCAAGACGCCTTTGTTCCCCGATCCGATCTCGGTCACAGGCCAGCGCGACGACGTCGGCATAGAGGTCGCGCTCGAATGGAACGACAGTTACTACGAAAACGTCCTCCCCTTCACCAACAACATCCCCCAGCGCGACGGCGGCACGCACCTCGCCGCGTTTCGCGCCGCGCTGACTCGCACGCTCAACAACTACGCCGAGAAATCGGGGATGATGAAGAAGGAGAAAGTCACGCTCACCGGCGACGACATGCGCGAGGGGCTGACCGCGATCGTCTCGGTCAAGCTCCCCGATCCCAAGTTCAGCAGTCAGACCAAGGACAAGCTCGTCTCATCCGAAGTCCGCCAGCCGCTCGAAAGCCTGATGTCCGACAAGATGGCCGAATGGCTCGAGGAGAATCCGGCGAACGCGCGTTCGATCATCCAGAAAGTGATCGACGCCGCCGCCGCGCGCGAGGCGGCGCGAAAAGCGCGCGAGGCGAGCCGCAAGTCGGTGATGGGGGTCGCGAGCCTTCCCGGAAAACTCGCCGACTGCCAGGAGAAGGACCCGGCCAAGTCCGAGCTGTTCCTGGTCGAGGGCGACAGCGCCGGCGGCTCCGCGAAACAGGGCCGCGACCGGCAATATCAGGCGATCCTTCCCCTGCGCGGCAAGATCCTGAACGTCGAGCGCGCGCGCTTCGACCGGATGCTGTCGTCGAAGGAGATCGGCACGCTGATCCAGGCGATGGGCACCGGCATCGGCCGCGACGACTTCAACCTCGAAAAGCTGCGCTATCACAAGATCGTCATCATGACGGACGCCGACGTCGACGGCGCGCACATCCGCACGCTTCTGCTGACTTTCTTCTATCGCCAGATGCCCGACATCATCGACGGCGGGCACCTCTTCATCGCCCAGCCGCCGCTCTACAAGGCGTCGCGCGGGCGCAGCGAAGTCTATCTGAAGGACGACGCGGCGATGGATGACTATCTGGTCGAGGCGGGCGTCGCGGGAACGCGCCTCGAAAGCGCGGGCGGCGCGCGCACGGGCGCGGACCTGCGCAGCCTTGTCGATCATGCGCGGCGGATGCGCAGCCTCATGCGCTACGTCCCGCGCCGCTACGACCCCGCGATCATCGAGGCGTTAGCTTTAATGGGCGCGCTCGAACCCGGCCTGCGGACGGACCAAAAGGCGGGCGCGGCCCAGCTCGCCGCCGAATGGCTCGACCGCGCCGACCCGGAGGCGCGCTGGACGGGCCGCGTCGCGGCGGAGGGTGGCTATCACCTCGAACGCGCGTGGCGCGGCGTCACCGACCACCACATCATCGAATCCGCCTTCCTCGTCAGCCAGGAAGCGCGGCGGCTCCACACGCTCGTCGCCGAGCAGGCGGAAAGCTATGCGCAGGTCGCGCGGCTCATCACGATCCCGAAAGCGCCGGGCGGCACCCCCGAACTCAGTGCTCCCGCGCAGGCGGGAGCCCAACCCAAAGACGACTCCGGCGAAGCCGACCTTCCCGAACCCGCTTCGGCGAAGGGCGCCCACATCACCCGCCCGAGCGACCTCCTCGAAGCCATCCTCGCCGCCGGCCGCAAGGGCCTCAGCATCCAGCGCTACAAGGGCCTCGGCGAAATGAACGCTGAGCAGCTCTGGGAAACCACCCTCGACCCCCAAAACCGCGCGATGCTCCGCGTCGAAATCGCCCAAGCCGACATGGCGGATGAAATCTTCACGCGGCTGATGGGAGACGTGGTGGAGCCGAGGCGCGAGTTCATCCAGGAAAATGCGCTGAATGTGGCGAATTTGGATGTTTAGGGGATATATAAAAGCTCTAAGAGATTTATGGGGTCTCACAGACTTGACGACTGCCGCCTTATGGACCTAAGAGGTGATTCCTCACGTTCTGGAGGTCTATGATGCCAGTAAACGTCGAAATGCCGGACGACCTGTTTGCCCGTCTGCAGCGCCATGCCGTTCCCCTTGTGGACACCTCGATCACAGTAATTACCCGGGCGCTTGACGCTTTGGAGGCGGCCAATGAGGAGCCTGTTGATGAGGACGAGGGGCAGGGTAGCGTCCGCACCTTTAATCCCGCCGCCCCGCCCAATATTGCACACACCACGGTGCGGTCGGCTAGGGTGGCCGGAGAGAAGCTCGCGCGAAGCGAATGCTATTGGAACCAGATCTTATTCGCTACAATCGTAGCTGCCGCGAAGAAGGGCGTGTCCACCGTCGACATTTTTGAGCTCGCGAAGAGCAACTATGTAGCTGGCAAGAAAGAAGGCGGCGGTTGGTATCACCTCGATCCAGCTGGCATTTCCATCCAAGGAACGAGTGCTCCCTATGCGTGGCGCCAGACTTATTCGCTGGCATCGTCGTTGGGTATCGAGGTTCAGGTGAATTTCGCTTGGCAGGACACGGAAAAGGCGGTCCATCCCAATGCAGCGGGAAGTTTTTACGTGGAGGGGGATCGATGAATACGCCCCTCAATTGCCAAAATGCGCTTAGTTTAATTGCGAAGCTGACCAATCCCGACGACCTGCGAAAACTTGTCGCCAATGCGAGACAGCAAGGCGCAACAGAAGTTGCTGCTGCCGCGGAACGACGGCTTTATGAGGTCAGCCCGGCTGCGCGGCCCGGTTCATTGGAATTCGATGTCTGGCGATCAATCCATGCTCTTGAAGGAACATTGACGAACGAGCGGGGTAAGACGACCCGTCTCTCACGGGCGCGGCAAAAGATCGGCCGAGACGGCGAACTCAAGACTGTTGCAGACTTGGTCGTTAGCAAGCCGTCCGAAGGCTTCGCGATGCTGGTCGCGCGCGACGTGCCTGATTTGACCTTCGAGGCGCTCGCATTGCGCCATCCTAAATGCTTTTCAGCGCGGGTACTCGATGCCGCGCGAGGACGTCTGGTTGGCATCGGATTTGCGTATAGCGGCTGATTGCCGCAGGAGATTATCTATCCTTCATGACGACAACCTAACCGCCGCCGGCCCAAACTTCGTCACGCATCTCGAATGCTCAGAGACCGGCGAGCTTTATGAGGCGGACGTTGTCCACGGCCTCTCCGCTGCGGGAAAGCCGTTGCTGGTGCGCTACGACCTCGACGGCGTTCGCGGCGCGCTGACGAAGGCCGCGCTGGCCGGGCGGCCGCGCGACATGTGGCGGTGGCGCGAGTTGCTGCCGGTGCGCTCGGCCGAAAGCATCGTCAGCCTGGGCGAGTGTGAGACGCCACTGATCGCGCTGCCCCGGCTTGGTGCGCGGCACTCCGCGACGCCGCCGGTCGTCAAGGACGAAGGCCGCCTGCCGACCGGGTCGTTCAAGGCGCGCGGGTTGGCGATGGCGGTCAGCATGGCGAAGGCGCTCGGCATCGGCCGCATCGCGATGCCGACCAACGGCAACGCCGGCGCGGCGCTCGCCGCCTATTGCGCGGCGGCCGGGATCGAGGCGTTCGTGTTCTGCCCCGACGACACGCCCGAAGTGAACGTGCGCGAGATCGCGTTGCAGGGTGCGAAGGTGTGGCGTGTCAACGGGCTGATCGGCGATTGCGGCGCGATCGTCGGCGCGGGCAGGCAAGCGATGGACTGGTTCGACCTGTCGACGCTCAAGGAGCCGTACCGGATCGAGGGCAAGAAGACGATGGGTCTCGAGCTCGCCGAGCAGCTCGACTGGCAGATGCCCGACGTCATCTTTTACCCCACCGGCGGCGGCACCGGCCTGATCGGTATGTGGAAGGCGTTCGCCGAGCTCGAGGCGATCGGCTTCATCGGACCCGAGCGCCCGCGCATGGTCGCGGTGCAGGCGTCGGGCTGCGCGCCGATCGTCCGAGCGTGGGAAGCGGGCGAACGCCACGCCGCGAAATGGGAGGACGCGCACACCGTCGCGGCGGGCATCCGCGTTCCGGCCGCTATCGGCGATTTCCTGATCCTCGACGCGGTGCGCGAAGCGGGCGGCTTCGCCATCGCGGTCGATGACGGTGCTATCATCGAGGCGCGAGACCGGATCGCCGCGACCGACGGGCTGCTGCTCTGCCCGGAAGGCGCGGCGACTGCGGCGGCGTGGGAGGTGGCATTGGACCAAGGACTGATCGGCAAGGACGACCGCTGCGTCCTGTTCAACTGCGCGACCGGCCTCAAATATCCGATGCCCGAAGCGAACGCGACACTCGACCAGTTTCAGCCGATCGCTTGGGATACGCTTCGCTAGGCCGCCTTTGCGTCGATCGCCTTGGCGCGGCGGCGCTGCACGGACGACCCGATCCCCATCGCCTCGCGGTATTTCGCGACCGTGCGGCGCGCGAGGTCGAAGCCCTTGGCCTTGAGCAGATCGACGAGCGTGTCGTCGGAAAGGATCGCGTTGGGGCTTTCCGCCGCGATCAGCGTCTTGATCGCCGCCTTGACCGCGAGCGCCGACGCCGCCTCGCCGCCCTCGCTCGACGCGACGCCCGAGGTGAAGAAATACTTCAGCTCGAAAACGCCGCGCGAGCAGCTCAGATATTTGTTGCTCGTGACGCGGCTGACGGTCGATTCGTGGAGCGACACCGCCTCGGCGACGGTGCGCAACGTCAGCGGGCGCAGTTCGGCCACGCCGCGCAGAAAGAAGCCTTCCTGCTGCTTCACGATCTCGGTCGCGACCTTGACGATGGTGCGCTGGCGCTGGTCCAGCGCCTTGACCAGCCAGTTGGCGCTCGCGAGCTGCTCGCCGAGCCACGCCTTCGACGCCTTGTCGTGCGCGCCCGCGCTCAGCTCGGCATAGTAG
>JACDGO010000065.1 GCA_013821585.1 Sphingomonadaceae bacterium | reverse complement strand
GCCGATGCCCGCCAAGATCGGGCTGTCCGATGCGCTGAACCTCGGCAAGGCGCTCGTGCGCGGGCAGAAGGATCGCGGCCGGCTGATCGCGACGCTCGCGCGCGACACCGTGCGCGAGCTGATCTGATGAAGAATCCCGATCCGTTGCGCGGGCTGCTCGCGGGGATCGCGGCGGGCCTCGCCGCCGCGTTCGCGATGAACCGGTTCCAAGAGCTGTGGCCGACGGATGGCGAAGGCGATCCCGCGACGGTCAAAGCGGCGCAAAGGGCTTGCCGCGCGGCGACCGGACGATCGCTTTCCGACGATTTGAAAGAACCGGCCGGCAATGCCCTTCACTATGGGCTCGGTGCGGCGCTCGGCGCGCTCTACGGCCTCGCCGCAGAATATGCGCCCCGAGTGACGGCGGGCTTCGGTACGGCGTTCGGGACCGCTACGGCGCTCATTCTCGACGAGGTAGCGGTGCCGGCCGCCGGTCTCGCCGGGCCGCCGTGGAAAACGCCAGCCGCCGCGCACGCCTATGGAATCGTCTCTCATCTTGTGTTCGGCGCGACGGCCGAGGCCGCGCGGCGCACGATCCGGGCGGTCGCGTGAAGGGCTTCGCGGTCGAGGCGATCGAGCCGATGACGCTGTCGCGCCACGGCCGCCTCACCGACATGTATGTCTTGAGCCCGTTCGTCTGGAAATCGGGCAAGGGCTTTGAAATCCTCATCCGCGCGGTCCCGCGCCGCGACGACGAGCCGCGGCTCAAGATGGCCGAAATCTGGTGGGGAAAATCCGACGACGGGCTTCATTTCGACATGGACCGCGCGCCGGTGATCTTTCCCGGTCCCGGCCTCGACGACCTCGACGGCTGCGAGGATCCGACGGTGATCGTCGACAAGGGCCGCATCCACATGTGGTATACCGGCTGGAACCATCAGCAGGCGATCGGGCGGCTGCTCTACGCTGCTGGGCCCGACGCACAGCGGCTCGTCAAGCAGCGCCTCGTCCTCGATTCCAAACCGCCCTATGCCAATCCCAAGGAAGCGACGGTAGTGCGCGCGGGCGACGGCTGGCGGCTGTTCTTCGAATATGCCAACGGCGCGGCGTCGCATATCGGCATGGCGCGCGCCGACGACCTCGAAGGACCGTGGACGATCGACGGCCCCGCGATCGACATTCGCAAGGACAGCTGGGACTGCTGGCACCTCAGCACCGGCCCGGTCATCGGCGCGGATACGGACCGCCCGGTGATGTTCTACAACGGCGCGACGCGCGACGCGCACTGGCGGATCGGCTGGGCCGCGTTCGACAAGGACTATGCAAGGATCGTCGCGCGCGGCGCCGAGCCGGTGATCGCTCCGGAAAACGTCACCAAGGGCGCGACCGATATCGCCTTCGCATCGTCGGCGATCGAGGACGGCGATCGCATCCGGCTCTATTATTCGATCTCCGATCAGGACATTCACCGAGCGACACTGAGGCGGCTGTGACCATCGAGTTTACGCAAGTTGCAATTCTGCCGATCGGCAACGCGATCGGCGAGTGCGTGCTGTGGGACGAACAAACGCAAACCGCGCATTGGACCGACATCCCGGCGCGGCGCCTGTGGAGCTGGCGTCTCGGCGACGATACGCCAAGCTGCGATACGCTTGCCGAAAATCTCGCGTCGATGGCGCTGACCGAGACGCCGGGCGTCTTTATCGGCGCGTTCGAAAGTGGCTTCGCGCGCTTCGATCCCGAGGCGGGCACAATCGACCGGCTGGTCGCGATCGAACCGGGGGAGCCGCATTTGATGATGAACGACGGCCGCGTCGACCGCACAGGCCGTTTCTGGGCGAGCACCAAGGTTCGCGACGGCGCGCCGCCCGGAACCGCGGACGGCAGATTGTGGCGGCTCGACGGGCATAGCCGCGCCACGCCGTGCCTTGGCGGGCTGATAGTGCCGAACGGACTGGCGTTCAGCACAGACGGCCGCGCGATGTTCCTCGCGGATTCGGCGAAGTCGACGATCTGGAAGTTCGCGATCGATGGCGACGACGGCCCCGTCGGCGGCGCCACCTTCGCGCGCGCCGCGCCGGGCGTGAAGCCCGACGGCGCAGGCATCGACGCCGACGGCCGCTTGTGGAGCGCACACTGGGGAGCAAGCGAGGTCGTTTGCTATCGCCGAGACGGAACGATCGAGACGCGGCTGCGATTGCCGGTGAGCCAGCCAAGCTGCCTCGCCTTCGGCGGCCCCGACCTCGACCATCTGCTGATCACGACGGCCAGCCAAGGCGTCTCGGGTGAGCCGCTGGCGGGCGCGCTGTTCGTCTACAAGACGACCGCGCGCGGCCTGCCCGAAAGCCGCTGCACAACCGACTTCGCGGTTCGCGCCCCCGAGCTCGCGCAATGACCGTGTTCGCCAGCATCGAGGATCTGCGGCTCGAGGCGCAGCGCCGCGTCCCCAAATCCTTCTTCGAATATGTCGAGGGCGGATCGTACACGGAGGTCACGCTCGCCGCGAACCGCCGTGACCTCGAAGCCGTTGTCCTCCGGCAGCGGCTGATCGGTGATGTCGCCCACCGCTCGCAGGCGACGACGATCCTCGGCCAACGTGTCTCGATGCCGCTCGCGCTTGCGCCGACGGGCCTGTGCGGCGCGGTCCATGCGCGGGGCGAGATGCTCGCCGCGCATGCGGCGAAGGATTTCGGTGTGCCTTTCGCGCTGTCAACGATGTCGATCGCGTCGATCGAGGATGTCGCGGCCGAAGTCGGCGGCGACTTCTGGTTTCAGCTCTATCCGATGCGCGAGGAGCGCATCAACGCGTCGCTGCTTTCCCGCGCGAAGCTCGCCGGGTGCAAGGTGTTGATCCTGACGATCGACGCGCAGACCGAAGGGATTCGCTGGCGCGACGCGCATAACGGCCTCGGCGTCCCGCCCAAGCTGACCGCGACCAACATCTGGGGCGTGCTCAGCCATCCGAAATGGGCGCTCGAGCAGCTGCGCACGCCGCACATCACCTTCGGCAACCTGATCGGCGAGATCGACGGCGGCGGTCTCGCCGCGCTCAGTGAATGGGTGAAGAAGAATTTCGCGCCGACGATCGACCGCGCGCTCGTTGACTGGGTTCGCGCGCACTGGGACGGCAAGCTGGTGATCAAGGGCGTGCTCGATCTCGACGATGCGCGCACCGCGGTCGATGCCGGGGCCGATGCGATCGTCGTCTCGAACCACGGTGGACGACAGCTCGACGGGGCGGCTTCGACCGTAGAGGCGTTTCCGCCGATCCGCGATGCCGTTGGCGACGACGTCGAGCTTTATGTCGACAGCGGCATCCGCACCGGCATGGATATTCTGCGCTTCCTAGCGATGGGCGCGCGCGCCTGCCTGATCGGCCGCGCTTACATGTACGGCCTCGGCGCGGACGGGCAGGCCGGGGTTAAGTGCGCGCTCGACATATTGAAGGACGAACTCGACCGCTGCATGGCGATGAGCGACGTCGCCGACGCGAGCCGGGTAGAGCGCGCGGTCATCGTCGACCGCCCGGATGCGCTGTCGTCCGGGTAGTGCAGGCCCTAGATTTTGGCGGCGGCGATGATGGCGCCGCCCTTGCCCTGCTGGACGAGTATCGCCGTGCGATAGACCGGATTGGGCGAAGCGCCGATCGCGAAGGTCGCGGGCGCGCCGTTCCATGCGCCGAGCGCGTCGATCGAGCGGACAATATTCTTGTGCGGCAGCGTGCGCCCGCCGTTCTCGCCCGCGCGGATCGGCACGTTGAGCGTGCGCGGATCGTAGCGGACTAGCCACACCGTCGCGGGTGAGCGCGAAGGCGCGCGGCCGATCGTCACCTTGCCGCCCGCCGCCGCGATCGCCGGTCCCGACGCGCCGCGCGCGGCCTGGCGGATCGCGGCCACGTCCTCCTGCAAATTGCCGCCGTTAATAACGACGCGCCCATCGACGATCATCTGCGGCGTCGCGACGTTCGAGCGGCCGCCGGCGTGCGCATAGTCCCACTGGCGGCCGGTGTAGGCGGGCTTGCCGAAAATATCCTTCCAGCCGAGCTGATCCCAATAGGTCACAGCGAACGACAGCGCGAGTACGTCGGCGCGGTCGGCGATCGCATTGAGGCTCGCGTTCGCGGGCGGGCACGACGAGCAGCCCTGGCTCTGGAAGAGCTCGACGACGACCGGATGCGCGGGATCGGCCGCGGCGGCCGCGCCGCACCCGGCGGTGGTCGCGAGCAGGACGGCGGCGAGCATGCGGTACATGGCAATTCTCCTGAAGACGGCCGTGATGACGGAACCCTCCGATGACGGAAAGGATGAAATGGGGTGTCGTTCCCCTTGGCTAGTCGCGAATGCCGGTTAACACGTCGCGTCGCACCGTCGAGAGACGATAGGGCACCGGTCGGACGCACTTGCGATTTTTCCGGGGTCCGCGCACGACCGTTGCACGGCAACTTCAGGATCGATCAATGCCCGGCGCCCTTGAAGGCATTCGTATCGTCGAGTTCGCGGGGATCGGCCCCGGCCCGTTCGCGGGGATGATGCTCGCCGATCACGGCGCCGACGTAGTCCGGATCGAACGGACGGGGGCGGGGGGCGATCGAAGCGGCACGCTCGCGCGCTCGCGGCGGTCGATCGGCATCGACATGAAGCGGCCCGAGGGCGTCGCGCTCGTCCGCGACCTATGTCGCGCCGCCGACGGTTTGATCGAGGGTTTCCGGCCCGGCGTGATGGAGCGGCTGGGCCTTGGTCCCGACGTGCTCCTCGGCGACAATCCGAAACTAATCTATGGCCGCGTCACCGGCTGGGGGCAGACGGGGCCGCTCGCGCACGCGGCTGGGCACGACATCAACTATATCGCCCTCTCGGGTGTGCTGCACACCATAGGCGTCTCGGGCGGCAAGCCGGTGCCGCCGGTCAATTATCTCGGCGATTTCGGCGGCGGCGGAATGCTGCTCGCCTTCGGGATGGTGAGCGCGTTGCTCGCGGTGAGGATGGGCGGCGAAGGGCAGGTGATCGATGCGGCGATGACCGACGGCGCGGCGCTGATCGCGGGCATGACCTGTGACTTGCGCGCGCGGGGCCAGTGGCGCGACGAGCCCGGCGTCAACCTGCTCGACGGCGGCGCGCATTTCTATGACACCTATGAATGCAGCGACGGCCGCTGGGTCGCGATCGGGTCGATCGAGCCGCAATTCTATGCGCGGCTGCGCGACGCGCTTGGCCTGACGGACGATCCCGCGTTCGACGCGCAGCTCGATCCGGCGGCGTGGCCGGTGCTCAAGGCGCGCCTCGCGGACATCTTCCGGACGCGGACGCGCGACGCGTGGTGCGAGGCGATGGAGGGAACCGACATCTGCTTCGCGCCGGTCCTCTCGCTCGCCGAGGCGCCCGCGCATCCGCACAACAAGGCGCGGGGCACCTTCCTGACCGTCGACGGCAAGACCCAGCCCGCGCCCGCGCCGCGCTTCTCGGTGACGCCTGCCAATGCGCCGCGCCCTACCGGCGACGAGGCTGACGCTCTGTTGAATGGTCTGAACTATGGTCGGGAGCGTATCGCCGCGCTTCGAACGCAGGGCATCATCGGCTGAGCCTTGCCGCCCGGTCAAAGCGGCGCTAACCTTTACGCAAACGTAAAGGACTCCTGGGATGTCTTTACCGACCAACGACCGCGCGGCCTATACCGGGGACCACGAGGCGTTTCGCGATTCGGTTCGCGCGTTCATCAAGCAGGAGGTCGTGCCCAATATCGACCGCTGGGACGACGTGGGGATCGTGGAAAAAGCCATTTGGCCGAAGGCCGGCGCGGTCGGGATGCTGTGCCCGACGGTGCCCGAGGAATATGGCGGACTCGGCCTCGACTTCGGCTACAACGCGATCGTCGACGAGGAGGTGTCGTACGGCGGCACCGCGCTCGGCTTCTCGCTCCAGTCCGACATCGTCGTCAATTACATCGTCGCCTATGGCTCCGAGGAGCAGAAACGCCACTGGCTGCCCAAGATGGTCTCGGGCGATGTCGTCACCGCGATCGCGATGACCGAGCCGGGCACCGGCTCCGACCTTCAGGGCATCCGCACCACCGCGAAGAAGGACGGCAATCATTATGTCGTCAACGGATCGAAGACCTACATCACCAACGGCCAGAACGCCGACCTGATCCTCGTCTGCGCGAAGACCGACACCGAGGTGCAACCGGCATGGAAGGGCGTGTCGATCATTCTGGTCGAGGCCGAGCGCGAGGGGTTCAAGCGCGGGCGCAACCTCGACAAGATCGGCATGGACGCCGCCGATACTTCGGAACTGTTCTTCGAGGACGTGCGCGTGCCGATGACCAATTGCCTGGGCGAAGAGGGCAAGGGCTTCGTCTATCTGATGAGCGAGCTTCCGCAGGAACGGCTGTCGATCGCGATCGGCGCGCAGGCCTCGGCGCAGCGTGCCTATGACGGCACGGTCGAGTTCGTCCGCGACAGGAAGGCGTTCGGCAAGCCTGTCATCGACTTCCAGAACACGCGCTTCACGCTCGCCGACCTCAAGTCGAAGCTCCAGGTCGGCTGGGCGCACCTCGACTGGGCGATCGCGCGGCATTTGCGCAAGGAACTGACGCCGGAAGAGGGCGCCGCGGCCAAGCTGTGGCACACCGAATTCCAGTGGGAAGTGATGGACAAATGCCTCCAGCTTCACGGCGGCGCGGGCTATATGAACGAATATCCGATCGCGAAGATGTGGCGCGGCGCGCGCGTGACGCGCATCTTCGGCGGCACGAACGAGATCATGAAGGAACTGATCGGGCGCAAGCTCTAGTCGAAAGGACTGACACGTGACGGAAGCCTATATCGTCGAAGCGGTGCGGACCGCGGGCGGCAAGCGCGGCGGGCGGCTCGCGGGCTGGCACCCGGCAGACATGGCGGGCGCGGTGCTCGACGCGGTGGTCGACCGCACGGGGATCGATCCGGCCGCGGTCGAGGACGTCATCATGGGCTGCGTCAGCCAGGGCGGCGAGCAGGGCTTTCAGGTCGGGCGCGGCGCGGTGCTCGCCTCGAAGCTGCCGCAGAGTGTTCCCGCCGTCACCATCGACCGTCAGTGCGGATCGTCGCAGCAGGCGATGCAGTTCGCCGCGCAGGCCGTGCTTTCGGGAACGCAGGACGTCGTGATCGCGGCGGGCGTCGAGAGCATGACGCGCGTGCCGATGGGATCGACCGGAATGCTGTTCCACCAGGCGGGGCTCGGCCGTTCGAAGTCGCCGCGCCAGGAAGCGCGCTTCCCCGACATCCAGTTCAGCCAGTTCATGGGCGCCGAGATGCTGGTCAAGAAATACGGCTTTTCAAAGAAGCAGCTCGACGAGTTCGCGCTCGAATCGCACAGGCGCGCGGCGGCGGCGACCGAGCGCGGCGACTTCAGGGACGAGATCGTCGGACTCGAGATCGAGACGCCCGAAGGCGCCGCGTGCCACGACGTCGATGAGGGCATCCGCTTCGGCGCGACGCTGGAGGGCATCGCCGGCGTGAAGCTGATCAGCGAGGGCGGGAGCATCACCGCAGCGAACGCCAGCCAGATCTGCGACGGATCCTCGGCGGTGATGGTGCTCAGTTCACAGGCGCTCAAGGACCACGGCCTGACGCCACTCGCACGCATTCACAACGTCACCGTGACCGGCGGCGATCCGGTCATCATGCTCGAGGAGCCGCTGTTCGCGACCGACAAGGCGCTGAAGCGCGCGGGGATGACGATCGGCGAGATCGACCTTTACGAGGTCAACGAGGCGTTCGCGCCGGTGCCGCTCGCGTGGATGAAGCACACCGGCGGCGATCATGCGAAATTGAACGTCAACGGCGGCGCGATCGCGCTCGGCCACCCGCTCGGCGCGTCGGGCACCAAGCTGATGGCGACACTGGTTCACGCGCTGCACAAGCGCGGCGGTCGCTACGGCTTGCAGACAATGTGCGAGGGCGGGGGACTCGCCAACGTGACGATCGTCGAGCGGCTCTGACCTAACGCGGCGCCATCCGGATCGCGCCGTCGAGGCGGATCGTCTCGCCGTTGAGCATCGGATTGCGCACGATCGCCTCGACCATCTGCGCGTATTCTCGCGGATCGCCAAGGCGTTTGGGATGCGGAACCTGCGCGCCGAGCGAATCCTGCACTTCCTGCGTGAAGCCCGCGACCATCGGTGTCATGAAGATGCCCGGCGCGATCGTGACGACCCGGATCAGATGCTGCGCGAGATCGCGCGCGACCGGCAGCGTCATGCCGACGACCCCGCCTTTCGACGCCGAATAGGCGGCTTGGCCGACCTGCCCGTCATAGGCGGCGACCGAGGCTGTGTTGACGATCACACCGCGCTCCTCCCCGATCGCCTCTCCGCCCGCCAGCCGCGCGGCGAAGTGCGAGAGAACAAGGAAACTGCCGACCAGGTTGATCTCGACCGCCTTGCGGAACGCGGCGATTGGGTGCGGCGCATTCTCGCGGCCGACCGTCTTGATCCCCGGCGCGACGCCGGCGCAATTGACGAGGATGCGCGCGACGCCGTGCGCGGTTTGCGCCGCGTCGAGGCCCGCATCGACGCTTGCTTCGTCGGTTACATCGACCCTAGCGAACAACCCGCCGATCGCCGATGCGCGCGCTCGGCCCGCGTCCTCGTTCAAATCGAAGATCGCGACTTTCGCGCCCGCCTGCGCCAAAAGCTCGGCGGTCGCGCCGCCCAGTCCCGAAGCGCCGCCGGTGACGATCGCGGCAAGTCCTTCGA
>JACDGO010000064.1 GCA_013821585.1 Sphingomonadaceae bacterium | reverse complement strand
CGGTCACGGTGTCGCCCCAGTGCCAAACACGACTGACCGGCTGGCCTGCGAGCGTGATTCCGGTGACGCCGCATCCGCGAGGGTCTGGTATTCGCCGGCGTCGACGCGGCCGTTGCTGTTGCGATCGGTCCAGACCGCGAATGACGACCATTTGTCGTCGGCGCTCAAGAATTGTCCGTCGCCGTTGCTGTCGAACGCGGAAAGGCCACCGAGATCGGATTTGGCGCCGGGCTTGTCGCTTGTGAACGAGAGCTCCTCCGCGCCGCTCCCGGTCCCGTTGCCGTCGTAGACGAGGAACGCGTCAGTGAGTCCAGCCCAGCCGGTGCGATTGGGCGTGCCGTTGCCATCCCAATCGATGCCGACTGTCGACGCGCTCTGGTCGATTGTCGACACGCCGTCGCCGTTCAGATCGAGGATGATCGGCGCAGCGATACCGACCTGCACACCACCCTTGAATTCGGCGGTCTCAACGCCGACCAATGTGTCCGTGCCGTCGTCGCCATCAGTTGCCGGGTCTCCGTCGACGATCGACGTCGAGCCACCGGCGGTGACGAGCGAATAGCTGGTCGTTCCAGACGACATAATGCAGCCCGCTGTTATAGATCTCGCCGAACGTCGCGCCGAGCGGATCGTCCGGGCCGGTTCCGATAAGCCCCGTGCCTGCTTGCAGTTGCGGGTTCTGGCTCATGGCCACCGCATAATGCTGGCCGAATTTTGGATAGGAGGCCGGCGTCCCTCCAAATGGGAGGGGCGTTCTGCGATGGCCTCGTCCGATGGGAAAATTTCCGCGTTCAGCTTGAACATGAACACCCAATCGACCGGCCCGCGCGCACTTTGGAGCGGGGTGGGCGCCGACGCTGGTAACGGCGTCTGCGCGGGAGCGCCGACGCTTGCTGCTATCCAGATCAGTGCAGCCGGTGCGAGAGTTGTTGCTATTCTGCGTGTGATATTTCTCGGCAAAAGATGCACGACCATTCCCCCCGGAACTTCGTCCACACGGGGATAGCAAGTCAGCACGGCGAATACAGCAAACCATCCAAGTCGGAGCCATACTCTTCAGCCGAACAAGGAATTTAACGAAGAGCCGAGTGGGTCGCTCGCCGCAGATCCAGCATTGACCAGCACAACGTGTCGATCGTCCAGTCCGACCTTGCATCCGCTGCATAGCCAAGTAGACTCGATCCCGCGCCGTAAATATTCGGCGTCGAGGCGTGAGAACCTCGCTCGCGAAAAACGATTGTCGCCACGCACGCGGCCGGGTGGCCGACGCGAATGTCCAGGCTGCTTGCGGCTAAAGGCGTCGGCGCATGTTCTCGAGCATGTTCTCAACGCCCGGCTCGCGGTAGCCGGGGAGTCTCGCCACCGGGAAACTGCCCATGGCGGATACAGCGACGCGATTGCGCGATTGCGCGGCGGACGGACGATCGTGCGCTTAAACATCGACGCCGTAGAGGCGCGGATCAGCGAAGGCGATCCGCTTCCGCCCGAGCACGACCGCCTCGCGTGCGGTTCATCTCCATTGTCGCTGAACGCGCTGTATCGAGAGCATAGCGCGCGGCTGCGCCGCTATTTCGCCGGCCGCGCATCGCGGAACGACACCGACGATCTCGTTCAGGAAACCTTCGCGCGACTGGCCGGCGCAAAGGCGCGCAACTCGGCAGCCATCGAACAGCCGCGCGCCTATGTGAACCGGATTGCATGCAATCTGCTACGCGAACAGGCGCGCTTCGCCGCGCGCCGCTCTGCCGCGCTCCACGTCAGCGATGAGGATGTGCAGCTCGCCGGCGCTGACCCGGTCGCCCATCTGGAGTCTCGGGACATGATCGCGCGCCTCGAACACGCTATGGCGCGGATGAAACCGGCGACTCGCGAGATTTTCATGGCCCACCGGCTCGATGGCTATACCTATTGCGAGATCGCCGAGCGCACCGGGCTAAGCGTCAAGGGCGTCGAGAAGCACATCTGCAAGGCCATCGTGATCGTCAACCGCGCGATGCGCGGCCGCTGAATCTCATGTTCGGCCCTGGCTCCCGGCGCGAGCGCGCCGCCGCGAAGTGGCTCGCGCGCATGGGCAACGAGGGTGCGGCGTTCGACCGCGCCGAATTCGAGCGGTGGCGAGGGCGCAGCCCCGCCAACGCACGGGCGTTTGACGAGGCCGCGACGAGCTGGGGTCTCGATCTTCCGATCGCGGCGACGCGCTATGTAGAGGGGCGCGATGCCGGCCTTGAGCGGGCGCGCAGGCCCGCCCACGCCGGGCTCGCGGCGCTCGCCGCTGTTGTGCTCGCTGTCGTCGCCGGGGTGAGCCTGCACTATGCCGGATTGTTCGATCGTCATCCGCACGGCCGACCGGCGCAGATCGCCGAGGTTTCGACTGGTGCGGGCGAGGCGCGCACGTTCCGGCTCATCGACGGCTCGGTCGCGACGCTCGGCGCCGGTTCGGCGCTGCGCATCGCCTTTGTCAGCGACGTGCGCCGCTTGACGCTTCTGCGCGGTCACGCGCGGTTCGACGTCGCGCACGACGCCGACCGGCCGTTCCGCGTCTATGCCGGACGCGGCGTGATCACCGCGCACGGCACCATCTTCGACGTGCGGATCGCGCCCGATGGCGTCGACGTGCTGCTCGTGCGCGGTGCGATCGATGTCGAACGCGCCGGCGCGAATCGCGCGGCCCGCGAAGTCAGGAGGCTGCAACCGGGACAGCGCGTACGCGTGCCCGAAACGGGGCCGCTCGGTCCTGTCGAATCGACGCCCTTGGCGCGAGCGCAAGCGGACGCCGGCGCGATGCTCGAGTTCGATCGCACACCGCTCGCCGAAGCGGTCGCGACCCTCAACCGGCGCAACGCGCGGAAGATATTGATCGAAGATGCGCGCACGGGAGCTAAGACGATCTCGGGAGGCTTCAAACCTGACGACCCTGGCGGCTTCGCCGATATGATGGCGGCGATGTTCGACCTCGTCGTCGCCCGCGCGCCAAGCGGGGATCTGCTGCTCGCGGCGAAGCGCTAGCATCCGCGAAAATAATCGGGGGCGGTTTTCTCGCCCCGGCATCTCTCGCTGACCGGACGCCGAATTTACGGTGCCGGGAGAGCGGGGGATGATCATGAAGCATCGAATTGCCCAGGCGCTGTTGCTGTCGACGGCGGCAGTCTTCACGAGCGGAAGCTGGACGCCGCCCGCTTGTGCGCAGGACGCGAGCGATCGCGACTATAGTCTTCCCGTCCAACCGCTCGCCGATACGATCCGCGCGATCGCGCGCACGTCGGGCACCAACATTCTCGCCGCCGGGAGCGCCCTTGAAGGCAAGCAAGCGCCGGCATTGAGCGGCCGCTACCCGGTGGCGCAGGCGCTTGCGCTGGTGCTGCGAGGATCGGAATTGCACGCGCGCGCCACGCCCTCCGGTCTGTTCATCGAACCTGACGGCAGCACGGGGCAGGACGCGGCGCGGGGCCCGATCCCAAACGGCGAAAGCACGATCGTGGTCACGGGCACGCGCATTCGCGGCGCGCCGGTCGCCTCGCCGGTGATCACCCTTAGCGAAACGCGCATCCGTGACGCGGGCCAGGCGTCGCTCGGCGAAGTCGTGCGCTCGATTCCTCAAAGCTTCGGTGGCGGGCAGCAGCCCGGCATCGGGTTCAACGTTCCCGGTGCGAACGGCGTCGACGTCGGCGGCGCCTCGTCGATCAACCTTCGCGGCCTCGGCAGCGACGCAACCCTGACCCTCCTCAACGGCCACCGGGTCGCTTACAGCTCGTCGCGCCAGAGCATCGACGTCTCTACGATCCCGCTGAGCATCGTCGACCGGCTCGAAATCGTTCCCGACGGCGCCTCGGCGATTTACGGCTCCGACGCGGTCGCCGGCGTCGCCAACATCATCCTTAAGCGCGACTATCAGGGACTTGAGACGCGCGCGCGGCTCGGCGCTTCAACCGATGGCGGCGACTTCACCCAGCAATATGGCGCGCTGGGCGGCGCGCGGTGGAGCTCGGGCGGCTTCGCGCTCGCCTATGAGTTCAACCGCAACACGCAGATCAAATCCTCGCAGCGGAGCTATGCCCGGGATGCGACGCCCGGACTGACGCTGTTTCCGGCGATCGAGAGCCACAATGTCGTGCTGACGGGTCACCAAGCCCTGGGCGACAGCCTCACGCTCTCGCTAGACGCGCTCTACGGCCGTCGCACCGAATTCTCGGTGTTTCCGCTGGCGGTCGGCGGCGATCTGGTCGCCACGCATGGCGAGACGGCGGCCAATGCGACGAGCTTCGCGGTCGCGCCCGCGCTCGACTGGGCGATCGGCGCCGACTGGCACGCCGGGCTGGCCGGGACGCTCGCTGAGGACCGAACGCATTTTCGCAGCGACAATTACACCGGAACGAACCTCGATTTCCGCAGCGCCGGTTGCTATTGCAACAAGGCGCAATCGGTCGAGCTGAGCGCTAGCGGCAGCCTGACCACGCTCCCCGGAGGTGACGTCAAAACCGCGTTCGGCGCGGGCTATCGCAACAACGACTTCAAACTGTTCGCCGGCGCGGGGAATGCGCAGAATATCAGCCGCTCGCAGGACAGCCGCTACGCCTATGTGGAAATCAGCCTGCCGATCGTCGCGCCGGCGATGGCCATCGCCGGCATCGACCGGCTCAACCTGACCGGCGCGGTCCGCTATGAACGCTATCCCGGCATCGGCGACGTCGCAACTCCCAAGTTCGGCCTGATCTACGCCCCTTCGCCAAGCTTCGACTTCAGGGCGAGCTGGGGAAAATCGTTCCGCGCACCGACTCTGCGCCAGCAATACCAGCCCAAGACCGTAATCCTCTTCCGCCCGGCGGCGCTCGGCGGCACCGGCTATCCCGCAGGCTCGGCGGCCGCGTTCGTCCAGGGCGGCAACCCCGCGCTCAAGCCCGAACGCGCGACGAGCTGGTCGGCGACGCTCGCGCTCCATCCGCCCGCGCTTCCCGGCGCGCGGCTCGAGTTGAGCTATTTCGACACGGTCTACCGCGACCGGATCGTCACGCCGATAGCCTTGCGGTCGCAAGCGCTGATCGACCCGATCTATCGCGACTATATCACCCTAAATCCTTCGCCCGCGCAGGTCGCGGCGCTGGTCGCGGGCGCGGGCGCGTTCATCAACGCCAGCGGCGCGCCCTACAATCCGGCGACCGTGCTCGCGATCGCCGATACCAGCAACGTCAATGCAGGCCGCCAACGCATCCACGGCGTCGATGCCCTGTTCGACTACCATCGCGATCTCGGCGGGCCGGACAGTTCGTTCGATCTGACGGCGAACGCCAGTTATCTGACGAGCGACCAGCGGATCACGCAGGCGCAACCGACCACTCGCCTCGCGGGCAATATTTTCAACCCGCCGCATTTTCGCGCGCGCGGCGGCGCGAGTTGGCGCGACCGCGGTCTGACGCTCACCGCCGAGCTCAATTACGCCGGGGGCGTCGCGGACAACCGCACCGCGACGATCGTCCGCGTCGCATCGATGACGACCCTCGACCTTGTCGCGCGCTACCGCACGAACGGATCCGGCTTGCTCGGCGGTCTCGACTTGACGCTCGGCGTCCAGAATCTGTTCAACGACAAGCCCGACGCGATAGCCGGCCTCTATCTCGAAGCGCCCTATGATTCGACCAATTATTCGCCGGTCGGATGCTTCGTCAGCCTATCGATCGCCAAGCGATGGTGAGCACGCGCTGCGCGGCGTGTTTGACCGCGGCGATGGGTCTGTTGTCCGCGATTGGTTCGGCAGCGCGCGCCGAATGCACGCCGCCGTCGCAAACGAGGCGAGCCGGACCGGCCCGATCGATCACACCGCTCGACCTTGCGCGCCTGCGCGACATCGGCATGCCCGATTCGTCGCTGTTCGAATTGCCGAGCCCCCTCGCCGTCTCGCCCGACGGCAGCAAGGTAGCTTTTCTCATGAGCCAAGGCGATCCCGCGACCAACAGCTATTGCCGGTTGATGATGGTCGCCGACATCGAGGCGAACGCGAAGCCGCGGGTCGTCGACCGTGGCGGGGAGCTGATCACGCTCAGATATGGCATCCGCGGCTTGCTGGTCGACATCGGATTCCCCGATACCGTGACGCCCGCGTGGTCGCCCGACGGGCGATCGCTCGGCTATTTGCGGCGCGACCACGGCGTTACGCAGTTGTGGCGCGTGAGCGTCGACGGCGGCGACGCAGCCCCCGTGACCCGATCGCCCGTCGATATCGAGGCCTGGGCCCGGACGGCGAAAAACGATGTCGTCGTCGCGAGCCGCCCCGGGCAGATCGACGAGGCGGCGAGGATCGACGCCGAGGGCCAGAGCGGCTGGCACTATGACGCGCGCTTCTCTCCCGAATATGGCGCACGTCCTCAGATGCCTGCGAATTTGCCGCGCCGTTACGAGACCATCGAACTCGTAAGCGGAACGAAGCGCGCCGCCCGCGCCGAGGAATTGGCGCTGGTTGAACCGGCGCGCGATGCCGGCGTTCCCGGCGACGCGAAGATCGTCAGCCTGACCGGCGCGCGCGCGTGGCTGGCGCGGGACGGCGTTTCGCCGCTCAGCCCCGAGCGCGTGCATTTCGCCGGAACGCAAGGTCACGAGACGGCGTGCACCGCCGAGCAATGCGCGGGCGGCATCGTCAGGCTCTATTGGGGCGCCGACGCGCGCAGCATCGTCTATCTGCGTCGCGAAGGCTGGGCGAACAGCCGCATGGCCTTCTATCGCTGGACGCCGGGTTTCGGCGCGCCGCGGCGCTTGTCGGCGACCGGCGACGTGCTGCTCGGCTGCCTGCCGCGCGGCGCCAAATTCCTGTGCCTGCGCGAGACGTCGTCGCTCCCGCGCCGTATCGCCGAGATCGACCCGGAGACAGGGATCGCGACGACAGTCTACGACCCCAATCCTGAATTCGCCTCGCTACGGCTCCGATCGGTCGAGCGGCTGACGTGGCGCAACGACAATGGGCTGCCTGCCTGGGGCGATCTGGTCCTGCCGCCCGACTACCGCGCCGGTCAGAAGCTGCCGATGATCGTCGTGCAATATCACAGCGACGGCTTTCTGCGCGGCGGCACGGGAGACGAATATCCCATCTTTCCCTTGGCCGCGCGCGGCTTCGCCGTGCTCAGTCTCGAGCAACCGGCGACGATCGCGACTGCCCTCCCCGATCTCAAGACTTGGGACGAGGTCAATCTGGCGGGAATGAAGGAATGGGCCGACCGCCGCAGCGAACTTTCATCCACGCTCACAGGAGTCGGCCAGGTCGTCGCGCGCGGTATCGCCGACCCGGCGCGCATCGGCATCACCGGCCTAAGCGACGGGGCGTCAAGCGCACGCTTCGCGCTGATTAACAGCCGGGCATTCGCGGCGGCGGCGATCAGCCAGAGCAGCTTCGAGCCGAAGACGGCGATGACCTACGGCGGGATCGCCTGGGCCGAATACAACCGCAAATTGGGCTATCCGCCGGCGACGACGGATGCACCGGACTTCTGGCGCCCCTTTTCGATGGCCATCAACGCGAGGGACATGAACGTCCCCCTGCTGATCCAGGCCGCCGATGACGAATATCTGCTCGCGCTCGAGACCTTCACGGCGCTGCGCGAGAACGGCAAACCGGTCGACATGTTCGTCTACCCGCACGAGCATCACATCAAATGGCAGCCGGCGCACCGCCTCGCGGTTTACGACCGCGACATCGACTGGTTCGCGTTCTGGTTTCAGAACGTCATCGATCCCGATCCAACCAAGGCCGCGCAATATGACCGCTGGCGCGCGATGCGCGCGCGGCTCAATGCGGCGTCAACGCCCGGCTCTATCTCCCGACCATGACCGGACCCAGGCTTCGGCATCGACGAGCTGCATGACGCGAATATAGCCGAAGCCCTTGGCAAGCGCGGCCGGTTCGAGCGCCGCCGCGAGCGCGGTCCGATCGAGAATGTTTTGCTCGGCCAACAGCCCTTCGGTCAGCATCGCGCGCACTAGCTCACAGTTCGCGTCGATCAGCTCGACGAGGAAGCTGTCGGGTGCGCCCTTGTCGCGGCGGTCGACGATCGCCGGGGGGAGCATCGTGCGACAGCCGTCCCGCGCGATCACGCGATTCTGGCCGTCGCAGGTCCACAGCCAGCTCGGCACGCGCAGACAGCTCTCCGCGACCGGCTGCGCGATCAACGGCGATAGGTCGGGAAGCGGGCGAGCGCCGTCGCGGCCCTGGACGACGCTCTGGGCGGCGGCGATCAAGGCCATGTGCGCCGCGCTTCCCGGCAACGTCCCGGCTGGCGGGTTCAGCCACGGATGGTCGGCGGCGGACGCCGCCATCCCGCGCGCCTGCGGGGATAGCAAGGCGAGGTCGACCGGCCAGCGGAACGCCGGCCCGCGCGTCCAGGTCCGGACCACGGCGCGCCGCGCGACAGTGAAAATGCTGGTCTGCGCGGCGATGCCGATCGAGCGCGCGGTCCGCCAGAAGCGCCCGGCGCCGCCGTTTGCGCTCAGGCAGTCGGCGACCGGCGCCGTCGACTGCAGCGATGCGAACATGTTGTCGCCGCCGCCGCCATCGAAAACGGCCGTCGCGCCGTAAAAACTGGCGGTCTTGCTCGCAATCCGCGTCGTCGCCTGCGCGAATCCGCGGGCCGACGGCCGGGGCAGGTTGCGCGCCTCGGACGTGGCGAGATCGACCAGGCGCGTGTCGCGCGCCGCCTCGATCAGCTCCACGCCCAGATGGGACGCGACCGCCCGCGCGTGGCGGCGCTCGTCACCGCTGCGATCGCGTGTCGAGAGCGTCAACGCAACG
>JACDGO010000063.1 GCA_013821585.1 Sphingomonadaceae bacterium | reverse complement strand
CCCCAGCAACGCTCGTGCAGCCAAGGCCACTGCTATACCACCGCCACGCGCCACCGCGTCCGATATCTCGCGCGTGCCCGCCATGCCCAATCCTAAGCCAGCAATAGTCGCCGCAGCGGAAAGAGTGGCCTGAAGCAGGCCGATCGACCCGATTCCGGTAGGTCCGACAATCAGCGCAGCGACCTTTGTCCGGATAAGTCCAATGAGTATGTTTGCAACGGAGGCGACGCCGATAATCGATGTCGACCGCAGAATGTGCCGGAAGTTGCGTGTGCTCGTCATCAACCAGGCGACAGGCGCGCAACCGCCTCGATCACAGCCGCAACGTCGCTTTCTGCTAGATGCGGACCCATTGGGAGGCTTAACACTTCGGCAGATTGTCGCGAGGCGATCGGGAGCTGCGCGTCGCAGAGCGCCATTTCGAGATACGCGCCCTGTCGGTGAGGAGCGATTGGGTAATGAACCAGGGTCTCGACGCCATTCTCCGCCAATCGGGCCTGGAAAGAATCGCGGTCACGGTGCCGTACGACGAACAGGTGCCAAGATGGACTGGCCCAATTGGGTACGTTCGGAAGCATGAGGTTCGAGTCAGCCAGCGCCATCTGATAGGTTGCGGCAATTGCAACGCGACGAGCATTCCAAGCGTCGAGGTATCGCAACTTCACGTTCAGCACTGCGGCTTGGATCGGATCTAACCTGCTGTTCACACCGCGCACATCGTGAACATACTTCTCGGAAGAGCCATAATTCCGAATAATTCGCATCCGCTGCGCGAGATCAGAATCGTCGGTAGTGATCGCTCCGCCGTCACCCATCGCCCCCAAATTTTTTGCAGGATAGAAACTCCACGTCACGGCATCGCCATGCGCTCCGATTGGCTTGCCTTTGTACTTGGCGCCGTGTGCCTGCGCTGCGTCCTCGATGACCTTTAGGCCATGATGCCGAGCAATCTCAATTATGGGGTCGAGATCGGCGGGCTGACCGAATAAATGAACGGGAATGATCGCGCGCGTTCGTTGCGTGATTGCCTGTTCGATCTTGCCGACATCGATGTTGTATCCGCGTTCGGTCGGTTCGACAGGTATAGGTTTCGCGCCGCACTGACTGACCGCCAGCCACGTCGCGATAAAAGTATTCGAAGGCACAATGACCTCGTCGCCTTCGCCAATACCTAGCGCGCGCAATGCGATTACAAGCGCGTCCAGTCCGTTAGCTACGCCTACGGCTTCGCGCGAGTCGCAATAATCGGCGAACGCGCGCTCAAAGCTCTCGACCTCGGCTCCCAATATGAACCAGCCCGAGCGCACCACCCGGTTGATCGCCGCATCGATTTCGTCGCTCAGTTCCAGATAAGCGGCCGAGATGTCGAGAAACCGGATCATCCCGGGCTTCCGACATGCGTCAGAAATTCCTCGTAATCGCGGATATAGTCGTCGGCATTATAGTGGTGTGACGCCAGCGCGATCATCACCGCGTCCCCCGTATACCGATAGTGCGTGCGCCACACGCTGGCGGGGAGGTAGACCCCCAGATCGGGACGGTCGAGCAAGTAAGTCATCCTGTTGAAGCCGTCGTCAGCGACGACTTCGAGACTTCCGTGCACGCAGATCAACACTTCTTCGCATTTGTAATGGGCGTGCTCTCCCCGCGTCTCGCGGCTGGGCACGTCGAATACCACAAACACGCGCCGCGGCTGAAAGGGGATGTGCTTGCCGAACTCTCCCACGCTCAGGCTGCCGCGCAGGTCGCTGAATCTGGGCAGCTGCAGAAGTCGAACCCCCGCAACCTTCGATTCTGCGCTCTCGACTGGCCCGGGCGGAAGCGACCTGGCGGCGTCGCCGGCCCCAACGTAACCCACAATGCGCGCCGGATTGCCAACTACGATCGCATGCGGCGGCACGGGCCGATTCACGACGGCGCCCGCACCGACCATCGAACCCTTGCCTATCCGAACACCCGGCAGGATGACCGCGCCCGCGCCGATCGACGCCCCGTCCTCGATCACGGTCTCGACAAATTTGGCGGGGTAGTGTTTGCTGCGCGGGAAGCGGTCGTTGGAAAAACTGACGTTTGGCCCGACGAAGACGTCGTTGCCGATGCGCAGGCCATCCCACAACTGCACTCCCGACTTGATCGTCGCGCGATCGCCGATCACGACATCGTTCTCGATCAGACAGTGCGAGCAGATGTTCACGTCTCTGCCGATCCGGGCACCGGGCAGAACGACGCAATACTGCCAGATTTGACTGTGTTCGCCGATCAAACCGGTCTGGACATCCGCGAGCCCGTGCACTTGAAAATTCATCAAACTCTCGCTTTAAGCACTCCCCCGTCCACTAAGCGATGACCCTAATCTATCCAACCCCCGCGAACTTTGGTGTTTTGGGCGGGTGCACGCCGGGATCGCTCAGCGAGGTTTAACACCCAGCCCTGTTATCCGCGCGTTTGCCAATAGCCATCGCGAACCATCGGGCGTTAAATGGCCCTTGTCGATGTAGAATGCCTTTCCCCGGAGCGAGGTTCGGCACTGTAGATCGGCGTTGCATAGAAGCTGGTCGGGTCGAACGACCGTGATGCGCGAACCTGCTTGTTCGCGAAGGGCATCCAGCGCATCATGAACAGGGCGCTGCCGCATTTCGGCATCGCGGCCGATCGCGCATGTAGACCGCTGTGCCGATACCGGCAGTCCGGTTGCCAGGCGCTCGAGGCAAAGCCCGACATTATAATCCGCGATCGGCGTGGGGCCGACAACCACCAGACGTTTGCCGGCTCTTTCAAGCCGGTCATTCAACCTCATGAGGGCACTTGCGACGAGACGCGGTGAACCGGGCACCACCCGATTCTCCCCATTGAGTAGCACACGATGAGGATCGGCATACCGGTCAAACGTGCTCGAAACGACCACATCGGTGATCGAATGATTCGCCAGGATATAATTCTCGACCGATCGATTGAAGGCTCTGCAATCGCGCGCCCATTGGGATGAGAGGTGACTCGCTGCGTCGCGCGGAGCGATTGTCGAGAAGGGCCCACATTCGCTGCGCGTGGCTTGAACAATTCCCGCGGGCACGAGCGGCGCGAGCCCGGGCGCCAATTGCATCGCGAAGCTGTCACCCCACAGCACCACCCGCGGATCCGCCGTAGTCATACAGGCGCGTAACGGCCGGAACAGGTCCATCTGTTCACATAGCGGTGATAATCCGTAGTTCGGCACGCGCGCCGATCCGATCTCGGCGGAGGGCCTATAGGAATGCGCGATAGCGAAGGTCGCCGTCGAAAGGGTAGCCGCAGTCGCGGCGGAACCTAATAGCCAGCTAAACGGACGACCTCCGGCGTATCGGTAGCGCGCCTCGACAAAGCGATGAAGCAACAGCGCGAGCGCGAACGACGACAAGAGGAGAGTAAGCCGAAGCGTTAGCGGGAGCGTGCCGCCAGCGTAAATATGCGCGGCAAAGGCGAACAGCGGCCAGTGCACCAAGTATAGCGAGTAGGAGATCGTCCCAATCGCGGCGCATGCCCGCGCCACCAGGTTCCCATTAAGCCACTCGCTGCGGAGCGCGAGCACACACGCCGTAGCTACGCAAACCGCAAGCGCATCAAACCCGGGATGCGCAAAACTAAGACCTTGCGCGGGAAGCGTTAGGGGCACCCACATGAGAACGGCGAGCGACGCCGCCATTATGACGGTCTTGCCTTTACCCAACCAGCTGACGACCTTTTGACTATCCAACGCAACCAGCCCACCGATCAAGAGTTCCCAAGCCCGCGTTGGAAGTAGGTAGAAGGCGGCCGGCTGGGAGCTGCCGACGACAGCGATGCAAAGCAGCAAACTGCCGAGCGTAACGGCGAGCATCGCGGGGAAATGCCATCGGCTGGGTGAGAACACGAGAAAAACGGGCAGGAGAAGGTAAAATTGCTCCTCAAGAGACAATGACCAGATGTGCAACAGCGGATTTAGCGCCGCTGCTTCGGAAAAATAGCTCGCCTGTCGCCAAAGGACGATGTTCGACGAAAAAGTAAGTGTTCCAAGGACGGTCTGAGCAAGGTGGAGCCATTCGCTCCTGGTCAGCAATATGATTGCGGTTAAGACTGTCACTAGAACAACGACTGCTAGAGCCGGAAACAAGCGTCGCGCACGGTTAAGGTAGAATGCCGCGAACGAGAAGCGATGCTCGGTCGATCGTCTCACGATGAGGGAAGTCATAAGAAATCCCGAGATAACAAAAAATATATCTACACCTAAAAAACCTCCGGCAAATAGAGTTAGACCAGCATGATACAGAAGCACCAGAAGCACTGCAAATCCGCGCAGCACCTGAATGTCCTGACGAATCGCACTTTGCGCAATCGAGGTGAGTACTGCACTAGTATTTTGTACATCAGAAGCCGGTGAATCTACGAACGTGGCGTGAGATGTCACTACGAAACCGCAGACACTATTGGCTTTCGCAGCCAGACATATAGGTTCAGACTGTTGTGATACTGATAATAGGGCCGAATCAATTCCTTCATTAGCGCGCGCGGCTTGCGCAGCGACCACGTTCCCGGCGTCCTGTATGGCGCGTAGCGGGTCAGCCAATTGGGGCGAACTTCAACCAATCCCGCTTTCGCGCCCATCACTCGCACCGAATGCCTCCGGAATGTGTTTATGTGTTCCAATGGATGAACCGGCATGAAATTTTTCCAGTCGTCAACGGATTTCGCGGCACGCAATTCTCTGACGGCATCCGAAGCGTGATCGCCGAGAGGAACCGAAATCTTCAATATCCCTCCGGGCCGCAACGAACCGGCGAGGGCCTCCACAGTTTCCAGCGGACGGGGCAAATGCTCCATAACCTGCTCGGTATTGATAAAATCGAACCGGTGCCCGCCGAGCTCGGCGTCGATGAGGACTTTGACGCCATGTCTTTTGGCGAAGTCCATGCGCGGCACCGAAAGATCGCTTCCGTACGAATCGCAACCGAGATGGCTTGCGATGCGCGCCCAGAGCGCCCATCCCATTCCATAATCGAGCGTCTTGAGCGCGCTCACCGGCTTTTGAAGAAACGCCGCCGCGGTCAGGATTTCATGGGCATCCCGCGACAGCATCTTGCACTCGATGTCGCGGCGGTAGGTTTCAAATTGCGTATCGGGCTCGTTCGTCCCAACCACCCAATTGGTATATAACTCCTCCATGAACGCACGGCCGCCGATGTAATGCTGAAACACCAATTCGCATACGAGGCATTTGTCGAGCCGGTAGGTTACGTGGCCGATCAGCTCAGAATCACGAGCGTAAAATCGGCTTATCAATCCGCCGACCACCGGCGAATTAAATGGCGCCTCGAACAATTGGCGAGTGTGAAGCGATCGGCACGCGGGGCAGCTTGCGCGCTCGACGAAATCGTACATTCGAATGTCTTCCGGAGGGTTCTCTAATGTCGCCCGTAGGGTCCGCGTTCCATCGTGTAAACATACCGTTTTAGCCTATGACCTCGCCCCGATTTCTACCACCGCAAACAAGGTGACAAGTTGATCGGCATACCTTGACAGGCTGAAGTCCGCTTTAGCGCGGGCTCGGGCCGCGCGGCCCATGCGCGCGGCGTCGTGCATGTTGGCCAAGAGACCGGTCAGGGCGCGCGCAGCGGCACCATGATCAGCCGTCGGCACGAGGCAGCCGGTGACACCATCGCTGATGATTTCCTCGGGACCACCGCAACGCGTTGCGACAACCGGCAAGCCGCACGCGCTCGCCTCGAGACAAGTCATGGAAAAGCTCTCTGAATTTGACAGATTTAAAGCGATATCGCTGTCGATGAATAGCGGAATAGGATCCGTCGCGAACGGGCCAATATCGATACGTTCGGTAAATCCCGACCGACGGGCTTGGTCCTCGAGCTCGGCACGGTATGCTCTGTTCTTGTCAAGCCCCATGTCGCCCCCATGCAGGCAGAGGCGAGCACGCGGAAATCTAGACGCAATCGCTACAAAGGCGGCAATTGCAACGTCTTGTCCCTTTCCTCGCGTATAGTTGGCGACATAACGGATGACCGCCGTGCCCGTTGCACCCGGACTGGCAGATCGGACGGGGATATCGATCGCATCATAAAGCAGCCCTGGTGCGGCGGCCGCCGGCAACTGCGCTGATATATACTTTGAAACCGCAATGAACCGGTCCGCCGACTTTAGGTTCGCCCACAACCACAAGCGTCGGAGCAGCCCGGGCTGTTGGTCGAGATCGCTGCGAACCCATACAAAGAGACACCCGCGATAGCCGAGAAGCCGGCACACGAAGCCATGAAGCAAATAAATGTCATTCAAAACCAGATGAGTGGCCCGGTAGCGCTTCAGCATCGACGCAAGCATCCACGAGGACACTATTAACGCAGGCAAATAAGTCAGTAAATCAAGCCAATTTCGTCGAATTTGAACAATCGGCAGTCGCTCAACGGCATCGAATGCCGACAAATAATCCTTTGGCACGCGACTGCGACTCGGCATCGCAAGGATAACGGTGCCGCGGCGTGAAAGGACAGTTCCGATGTTAATCGCGCAGCGCAAGGCGCCGGTGAATTCGATCGACGGATCGACGATCACAACGACTTGCTTCGAGGCCGGCGCGCGCTGGCAACGAAAAGTTTTCACTAGCTCATCAGTCCGGGCGCGCGCTTAATAATTAGAAAGCCGGTCAATCCAAAGAGTCGCGGCAGCATCCACCGGAGGTGCGACAGCCGCCCCTCGCGGATCAGCGCCCTTAGGCGGTCAATAAAATGGCTCGTCCACTGAGCGCGAAATCCCCAGAACGCGATATCCGACCGCAACAACGCAACTTTCACAACGACCGACATGCCCCAGTCGGCTCGCATTCCGGCGCCTTCCTCCACCGCGGTTCTGAACGCGCGCAGCGTGTTGTGCATCGACGAAGCAAGTTCCATCATGCGCTCCTCGCGCCCCCGAATCGCGCGGAAATCGCTGACGGCAGAGAAGTTAGAAGACGGTCCAGCATGCATTCGATACTGCACCAGGTGCGCAAGTGTGCCATTGTTGGTGGGCGTGCGGTTCAAGATTAAAGAGTGTGACCCTTGGTATTGGTCCCACCGCCCTTTCCATCCGCTGGAACGTCTGATCGGATGAGCGATCATCGCTCAATATGCTCTCCAGGTTAGCGTAATCCTGCTCTAACGCCCCCTTTATGGCGGTGTCGATTACCTCTTCTTGGTTAAACCCTAGCACAATCAGAGTGGCACGCGGAAGGTTACCGCTGGTTCCCGGCATGTCGCTCAAAATCATGAAAATGCGCCCATGGGCGATGGCGGACAAGATGGGAGCAGATCAATATATTTGGATAGGTCAGGGCAACGTTTTTTTATTGATGATGACCCGTCCTTTGATTGTCGATCCATAAAGGTCCACCAGTCCGGTGATGTGCGTGGTGCCAGCGAATGTGCCGCGCGGATATGACAGCTTGGGCGATCGCTGACGCATCGTACAATCCGTATAAGTGCTTGCCAACGTCCATGGAAGCCGCGCGCTGCCAACCAGTTCGAACCGGCAGCGAATAAAGCGGACATTCTGACCACCGCCCTTGGCGCCACCCAGGTCGACGATCGGCAATCCTTCGCGCGGCTCTGCGAAGACTCGGCCGTAGGGACTTGAGGAAGGATTATCGGTGAACAAACAGTCGCTAAATTCGGTGGCGTCGGCCGGATTGGCGCTTCCAAAGGCGTGCACCAACGGCCCAACGAAGGTACAGCCAGCGAAGCGGTAGCCCGGCTTGCTGGGCCATGCCGACCACGAGGTCGTTCCGACAAAAGTGCAGCGAATGAACCGAGCATCCGAGCTCGGGCCGCTGTCAGCGACCATGCCACAACCGGCATTGTCGGCGAATGTGCAGCCAAGGAAGTGAATAGCGCTGATCGTCTTGCCGCCTTCGGCTTCAATATCAACCCCCGCGCCGGGTGCACTCGATATGGCAGTGCGTCCAGTCGATGTGAACGAGCAGTTCTCGAATATATATCCTTCCCCCCCGATAATGCTTAGCCCCTGACGCCCATTGTGAGCGCATCGAAGTTCAACGATCCGCCTTTGGATGGGCGCGCCGATCAGCTTATTAACGAGCCCATCGATCATCACGCCGTCCTGTCCGTGGTGATGACTATTAACGCCGGTGATCGACTCGCTTCCAAAATTGTCGCGGAGCAACAACCCGATCATCGGAATTTGCCAACCCGTGTCGCCATATTGCCCGCCGATCACCATTCCGGCAATATTTCCGTCCAGCTCGATATTGCGGATGACCACCTCCCCGCAACGTTCGATCTGGATCATCGCGTGATACGGAGTGGCGATATCGCGGCCGTCCACATTAGGCATCGACTTGAAGAGCGCCGAGCCTCCGCGATCGAATACGCCGTAACGTAAACCCGACGGTGCCCGAAGCCGAGCGCCGTTGCCTTCGATCAAGACAGATTGATTGCAATCGCGCAGCTCGAGGAGCGGCGTCGCATCGAACGAAAATCTTCGCGACCGTCCCATTCGCTGCGCGCCGACAAGATATGTTCGGTCGCGTAGGACAATCGTTCCGCCGCGCGCCGCATTCACCGCGCGGGCGAGCGCGTCAAACGCGGCGCTGTCATTTGTAATGCCGTCACCCTTGGCTCCGAACGCTTCCGGCGTGAATGCAGGCCGGGCGCAGAGGGGTTTGAAAAGAAACAGTCCGCTCGTCGCAGCCGTAGCAGCCAGGAAAGCCCTCCGCGAGTCGTTGGTACGCTCAATCATTTCGTTCCGCCGGATGCCGGTTATCCGCTTAGACGGTG